>DATFVB010000102.1 GCA_035260525.1 Thermoanaerobaculia bacterium | reverse complement strand
TGCAGGAGGATCAGCAGGAGGGCCGCGAACGCGTACTGGACGCGATGGTGCTCGAAGAGCCCGGCGAGCGGGCGGTCGAGGGTCTTCAACACCAGGAGGAGGTAGCCGACGATGAGCGCGGCGTAGACGACGATCTCCAGCCAGAACGTGGAGCCCTCGACGGGGGCCGAATCCGCGGTCTTTTCTCGCTTTGCCACGCGCGTTCAGCGTCGAAGCAAGGGGGGGGCCAACCGGGGGTTTGTTGCTACAATCCCGCCGCGGAGGCATCGTGATGGCGTCGGAAGCACGAGTCGAGAAATACCACGGTTTGGACGCTTCGACGATGGTCGCCGCGTACAAGAACATCTACCGCTCGCGGCGGGTCGACGACAAGGAAATCCAGCTCAAACGTCAGAACCGCACGCACTTCCAGATCAACGGCGTCGGCCACGAGGCGGTCCTGACGGCGGCCGGCATGGTGTTGAAGCCCGCGCACGACTGGTTCATCGCTTACTACCGCGACCGCGCGCTCTGCCTCGCGATCGGCGTCACGCCGTACGAGATGTTCCTCGGGGGGACGGGCGCCAGGGACGACCCCGCGTCGGGCGGCCGGCAGATGCCCTCGCACTGGGGGCACAAGAATTTCAATCTGGTGTCAAAGTCCTCCTGCACCGCGATGCAGTTCCTGAACGCGGTCGGGATCGCCGAGGCCGGGATGCGGATGGCGAAGATCCCCGGGCTGCAGGACCGCGCGTTCCGTTCCGACGAGATCGTCTTCGTCTCCGGCGGCGAAGGCCAGACGGCGGAAGGGGAGTTCTGGGAGTCGCTCAACACCGCTTGCAACCTGAAGCTCCCGGTCCTCTATCTGATCGAGGACAACGGGTACGCGATCTCCGTGCCCGTCGAGGTGGGGCTCGCGGGCGGGTCGATCTCGAAGCTCGTGCGCGGCTTCCCGAACCTCTTCGTGACCGAGGTCGACGGCTGCAACTTCCTCGAGTCGTTCGACGCGCTCCGGTACGCGGCCGAGTACTGCCGGCAGAGGAAGGGCCCCGCGCTCGTCCACGCGCACGTCATCCGTCCCTACTCCCACTCGGTCTCCGACGACGAGAAGCTCTACCGTCCCGCCGCCGAGCGCGAGCGCGAGCTCGCCCGGGACCCGGTCGTCAACTTCGGCCGCTTCCTCGCCGCCGAGGGCGTGGCGAGCGAGGTGGAGATCGCCGCGATCCAGAAGGAGATCGACCGCCAGGTCGACGAGGACGCCGAGCGCGCGCTCGCCGCACCGCTGCCGGAGCCCGAGAGCGCCCTCCAGTGGGTCTATTCCCCCGACGTCGACCCGACGTCGGCGGCCTTCGAGGGGCCGAAGCAGGAAGAAGGCGACCCCCAGACGATGGTCGACCTGATCAACGCCTGCCTGCGCGACGAGATGAAGCGCGACCCGCGGATCGTCGTCTTCGGCGAGGACGTCGCCGACGCTTCCCGCGAGGCGGTGCTCGGCGAGGTCAAGGGGAAGGGGGGCGTCTTCAAGGTCACCCACAACCTGCAGCGGCTCTACGGACACGACCGCGTCTTCAACTCGCCGCTCGCGGAGGCGAACATCATCGGCCGCGCCGTCGGAATGGCCGTCAAGGGATTGAAGCCCGTCGTCGAGATCCAGTTCTTCGACTACATCTGGCCGGCGTACATGCAGCTCCGCAACGAGCTCGCGACGATGCGCTGGCGTTCGGGGAACAACTTCGCGGCGCCCGTCGTCGTGCGCGTCCCGGTCGGAGGCTACATCGCGGGCGCGCTCTACCACTCCCAGTGCGATCCCGTCATGTTCACCCACGTGCCGGGGCTCCGCGTCGTCCTTCCGTCCAACGCGCAGGACGCCAACGGCCTCCTGCGCACGGCGATCCGGTGCGAGGACCCGGTGATGTTCCTCGAGCACAAGCACCTCTACCGGCAGACCTACAACAAGGGGCTCTATCCGGGACCCGACTACGCGATCCCCTTCGGCAAGGCGAGGATCGTCCAGGAAGGCTCGCACGTGACGCTCGTCTGCTTCGGCGCGCAGGTGCAGCGGTCGATCGTCGCCGCGGCGAAGGCGAAGGAGTCCTCGGGGGTCTCGACGGAGATCATCGACCTGCGCTCGCTCTCGCCGTACGACTGGGACGCGATCGCCGCGTCGGTGAAGAAGACGAGCAAGGCGATCGTCTGCTACGAGGACCCGATCTCCTGGGGCTACGGGGCCGAGATCGCCGCGCGGATCGCGGGGGAGCTCTTCGAATGGCTCGACGCTCCGGTCGCGCGCGTGGCGGCGACCGACACGTTCGTCGGCTACGCGCCGACGCTCGAGAAGTTCATCCTCCCGCAGATCGAGGACATCTCGGCCGCCATCGAGAAGATCGCGAAATACTGACACGGCGCCGATCATGTGGCCGGACGACTTCTCGCTCCTCCTCCGGCTCGTCGCGGCGGGCGCGTTCGCGGCGGCGCTCGGATGGGAGCGGGAGAAGGCGGGCAAGTCCGCCGGCCTCCGCACGCACATCCTCGTCGCCGTCGGCGCGGCGCTCTTCGTCGTCCTCGCGCGGCTGACGGCCGCCGCCGCCGGCCCGTCGACCGTGAGCGTGCTGCGCCTCGACCCGCTCCAGGCGGTCGCGACCGGGATCGGCTTCCTCGGCGCGGGGCTCATCTTCAAGGCCGAGGACCGGGTCCATGGCCTGACGACCGCGGCGTCGATCTGGTCGACGGCGGCCGTCGGGTTCGCCTGCGGAATCGGGCACTACGTGCTCGCCGCCGGCGCGACCGTGATCCTGCTGGCGGTGCTGCGGCTGCTGGCGCGCTTCGAGAGGGCCGAGCGCGCGGCGGGCCGGTCGTGACGACGCGGGCTGCCGCGGACGGGTCGAAGACGGGAGGAAAAATGCGCGGAATCCGGATCGCCGTCCTCGGAGTCGCCGCTTGCGTCGCCGCGGCCGCGGGGTCGGCCCAGACCGACTTCTCGAAAGTCGAGGTCAAGACGACCCCGCTCGGCCACGGTCTCGCGATGCTCGCCGGAGCGGGAGGCAACATCGTCGCGTCGGCGGGGGAGGACGGCGTCTTCATCGTCGACGACGAGTTCGCCGAGCTCCATCCGAAGATCCGGGAGGCGCTTTCGAAGATGTCCAACCGCCCGGTCCGGTTCGTCATCAACACGCACTGGCACGGAGATCACACCGGCGCCAACGGAAATTCGCCGCCGACGGCGCGGTCGTCATCGCGCAGGACCACGTCTACTAGCGAATGAGCACGGAGCAGTTCATCAAGCATCTGAACCGCACCGTTCCCGCCTCCCCGAAAGCCGCGCTGCCGGTCGTCACGTTCGACGACCAGGCGACGCTGCATCTGAACGGCGAGGCCGTACACCTCGTGCACGTGAAGAACGCCCACACCGACGGCGACGTCCTCGTGCACTTCCCGGGCGCCGACGTGCTGCACATGGGCGACTGCTTTTTCAACGGCATGTACCCGATCATCGACACCGGGACCGGCGGCACGATCGACGGCTACGTCGCGGCGGTCGAGAAAGGGCTCGAGCTCTCGGGCCCCGCGACGAAGGTCGTTCCCGGGCACGGTTTGCTCGGCGACCGGGCGCAGCTCGCGGCGTTCGGAGAGATGTTGAAGCGGGCGCGCGCGGCCGTCGCGGCGGAAAAAAGCGCGGGAAAGACGCTGGTGCAGGCGCAGGCGGACAAACCCACCGCGCCGCTCGACGAGAAGTGGGGAAAGGGTTTCGTCAAGCCGGACAATTTCGTCCGGATGATCTGGGAGACGCTGCCCTGATGCGCGTCTCGCGGAGACGGTTCCTCGCCGGGGCCGGCGCCGCGGCCGCGACCCTGCCGTTTGCGCGTTTCTCGTTCGGCGCGGGGTCTCCCGCGCCGAATGCGGGTTCGGCGGCGTTCGACCTCTCGCGCGTCCGGCTCCTTCCCGGCCCTTTCCTCGATGCCGCGGACGCGAACCGCCGGTTCCTCATGAACCTCGATCCGGACCGGCTCCTCCACATGTTCCGAGTGACGGCCGGCATTCCTTCCGCCGCCGCTCCGCTCGGAGGATGGGAGGCGCCGGAAAACGAGCTCCGCGGCCACTACACCGGCCATTACCTCTCGGCGCTCGCGATGCGCTGGGCGGCCTTCGGGGACGCGGAAGCGAAAAGCCGGGGCGACGCGATCGTCGGCGAGCTCGGCAAGTGCCAGAAGGCCCACGGGAACGGATATCTCTCGGCGTTCCCGGAGGAGCTCTTCGACCGCCTGCGGACCGATCAGCGCGTCTGGGCGCCCTTTTACACGCTCCACAAGATCCTCGCCGGAATGCTCGACATGGCCTCGCTCGCCGGGAGCGCGCAGGCGCTCGACGTCGCGCGCGGCATCGCGGCGTGGACGGCGCGCTGGACGCAGCCGCTCGGGGATGCCGCGATGGCCCGCGTCCTCGAGCGCGAATACGGCGGGATGAACGAGGCGCTCTATAACCTGTCCGCGCTGACCGGCGAGGGCGGCGACCGCGAGCTCGCCCACCGTTTCGACCACGAGCGCATCTTCGAGCCGTTGGCCTTCGGACGCGACGAGCTCAAGGGCCTGCACGTCAACACCACGATTCCGAAGATCGTCGGCGCGGCGCGGCGTTTCGAGCTCACGGGCGAGCGGCGGTATCGCGACGTCGCCGAGTTCTTCTGGCGCGAGGTGACGGGCCGCCGGGCGTACTGCACGGGAGGGACGAGCAACGGCGAAAGCTGGAACGCCGATCCGGGCGTGATCGCGGGAGAGCTTTCCGGCTATACGCAGGAGTGCTGCCCGACCTACAACATGCTCAAGCTCACGCGGCACGTCGCGGGCTGGACGGGAGACATGGCCTGCGCCGACTATGCCGAGCGCGCGCTCTGGAACGGAATCCTCGGGACCCAGCATCCCTCCGACGGCTCGAAGCTCTACTACGTCGCGCTCGCGTCGGGTTTCTGGAAGCTCTTCGGAACTCCGCTCCACGATTTCTGGTGCTGCACCGGAACGGGAAGCGAGTCGTTCGCGAAGGTCGGCGAGCCGATTTACGCCCGGGAGGGCGAATCGGCCGCCGTCAACCAGTTCATCGCCTCGGAGCTCGACTGGAAGGAGAAGCGGCTTCGCCTCGTCCAGGAGACGCGGTTCCCGGAGGAGCCGAAGACGACGGTCGTCGTCCGGGCCGCCGCGCCGGTCCGGGCCGAGATCCGTTTCCGGATCCCGGGATGGACCGAAGGGCGCGCGTCCGGCACGGTCAACGGCCGCCCGGTGGAAGGTTTCGCCGCGCCCGGGAGCTGGTGGTCGCTCGACCGCGTGTGGCGGGACGGCGACCGGGTCGCGCTCACGCTGCCGATGCGCGCGCGCTTCGAGCCGACTCCCGACGATCCCGCGACACAGGCGGCGATGTACGGGCCGATCGTGCTCGCCGGACGCCTCGGCAGAGAGGGCCTGACGCCCGCGACGCTCCGCGCCGAGCCGACGAAACCCCGGACGGTTCCCGAGTACAAGCTCGATCCCGTGCCCGCGCCGGCGCTGCGGGAGGCTTCGCTTTCGGCCGGCAGCCGCCCGCTCGAGCTCCGCGCCGCGGAGTCAAACGGCCGCGAGATGGCGCTCGTTCCGCTCCATTCGATCTTCGACGAGCGCTACGCGGTGTACTGGAAGACGGAGAGGGCCTGAGTCTCGGCGATTCCTCGTGGAGAGCCGTTCATCGGGTAACGTCATCGAGCCCGGGACTCATCCCCCGGCGTTCTCCGGCGCCGCGACGCGGATCCGGACGTCGACGGCGAGCCCGCCGCGGCCGCGCGAAGAGACGAAGAGGGGATTGACGTCCATCTCCGCGATCTCGGGGAAGTCCGTCACGAGGCGGCAGACGCGGAGGATCGCCTCGACGAGGAACTCGCGGTCCCCCGCCGGCTCGCCGCGGACGCCGGAGAGGAGCGTTCCCGCCTTCAGCTTCGCGAGCGCTTCGAGGACCTCCTCGCGAGTGACCGGCGGCAGCACGAACTTCACGTCCTTGAAGACCTCGACGTAGCGCCCGCCGAGGCCGAACATCACGAGCGGCCCGATGCGGGGATCGTTCGTCGCTCCGACGACGAGCTCGCGGCCGCGCGCCTCGCGCTGGAGGATGAAGCCTTCGAGGTCGGCCGCCGCGCCATGGCGCGCGAGCTCGCCCTTCATCCTCTCGACGGCGGCGAGGAGCTCCGTCTCGTCGCGGATTCCCGTCGCGACGCCGCCGACGTCGGACTTGTGGACGATCTTCTCGCCCGTCGCCTTGAGGACGAGCGGATAACCGACCTTGCGCGCGCCGGAAGGCAGCTGCGACTCGCGGCGAACGAAAACCGGACGCGCGACGGGGATGCCGGCGGCGGCGAGCACGGAGAACGCATCGTCGGGGTCGAGATAGCCGCCGCCGCGGCGCTTCCTTCGGGCGAGGATCGGCGCGATCTTGCCGGCGTCGACCCGGTACCGGGGGAACGTCCCCCGCGGTTTCTTCTGCCAGCGTCCGATCTTCCACATCTCGGCGAGCACCCGCGCGGCGGGCTCGGGAAAGCGGTAGATCGGCGGATGCGCCGGCATCGAGCGCGCCTCGTCGTAGAACTCCTCGTTGGCCATGAAGACGGAGAGGACCGGCTTCTTCGCGGCCGCCGTCGCCGCCATCAGCGCGTCCCACACCGAGCGCGGGCCGTAGAGCACGGGGGTGACGTTGATGACGAGCACCGCGTCGACGCCGCGGTCGGCGAGCAGGATCTTCGCCGCCCGCCCGTAGTTGGCATCGGAGGCCGACGCGATCATGTCGACGGGGTTTCCGAGCGATGCCTCCGGGGGGAGAAAAGCGGCGAGCCGCCGCTTCGTCTGCCCGGAAAGCTCCGCGAGCCTGAGTCCTTGCTGGATGACGGCGTCCGTGGCCATGATGGCCGGTCCCCCGGCGTTGGTGAGGATCGCGACGCGATCGCCCTTCGGCAGCGGCTGCGACGCGAGGGCGGACGCGAGGTCGAAGAGCTCCTCGATCGTGTCGGAGCGCGAGACGCCGCACGCCTCGAGGACGGCGTCGATCGCGACCTCGGAGGCCGCGAGCGCGCCCGTGTGGGACGAGGCGGCGCGCGCGCCCGCCACGGTCCGGCCGGACTTGACGACGAGCACCGGCTTCTTCTTCGTCACCCGGCGCGTGATCTCGACGAAGCGCCTCGGATTCCCGAACGACTCGAGGTAGAGCGCGATGATCCGCGTGCGCGGGTCGTTTTCCCAGTAGAGGAGCATGTCGTTGGACGAAACGTTCGCCTTGTTTCCCATCGACACGAACTGCGTGAAGCCGAGCTTGAGGGACTGCGCGACGTTCAGGATCGCGACGCCGAGCGCGCCCGACTGCGAGGCGAACGCGAGGGGGCCGTACGAAGCCGGCGTGGGGGAGAAGGTCGCATCCATCGAGTACTCGGGCTCCGCGTTGATGACCCCCATGCAATTGGGGCCGATCATCCGCATCCCCTTCTTCCGGACGAGATCGTTCAGCCGGAGCTCGAGCGCCGCTCCTTCCGGGCCGACCTCCTTGAACCCGGCCGTGATCACGACGAGCCCGCGAACCCCCTTGCGGGCGCACTCGGCGACGACCGCGAGGACGTGCTCCTTGGGAACCGAGACGATCGCGCAGTCGATCTCGTCCGGAACGTCCCGCACCGAGGCGTAGCACTTCACCGAATGGAGCACGGACGCGTGCGGGTTGATCGGGAAGATCTTTCCGGTGAAGCCGGAACGGAAGAGATTCGACAGGAGATTCCCGCCGATCGACTGGGGGCGGGTCGACGCGCCGACCACCGCGATCGACCGCGGCCGGAAGACCGCGTCGAGGCCGTCCGGCCGCTCCTCGCGATTGTTGTGGCTCGCCAACGAGCGGCATCCTACCATTCGTCTTTCGAAGCATGGGACACGCGTGGCGGCGTTTCGGCGAGCGGGCGCGGGATCAGCTTTTCCTGATCGTCGCGGGGGCGCTCGCTGTCGCGGCGGTCGGCAGCGGCGCGGTTCCGTGGCGCCGCGTCGCGCGGGTCGAGGATTCTCGGCTGCTCGCCACACTCGCCGCCCTCATCCTCTCGGTCGAGCTGCTGCGGGCTTCGGGGGCCCTCGATTTCACCGTGCGCCGCGCGATCCGGCGCTTCTCCCGCGCGCGGACGCTGACGGCCGCGCTCGTCCTCGCTTCGGGCGCGCTCTCAGCCGTCGTGACCAACGACGTGGCGCTCTTCGTGATGATCCCTTTCACGGTCGCGGCTTCGCGCTTCTCCGACTTCCGCGTCCGCAACGCGGTGATCCTCGAGATCACGGCGGCGAACATCCTCGGCTGCGCCTCGCCGATCGGGAACCCGCAGAACCTCTTCCTGCTGCACCGCTCGAAGATGACGATCCCGGCGTTTTTGACGGCGATGGCGCCGTTCCTGGCGGTCAGCCTCGTCCTGCTCGGCACGGCGATCCTGGTGCTCGAGCCCGCCCGGACGATCACGCGTGTCGAGCGCGCCGCCCCTCCGGTCGCGGCGGCGGGGGCGGCGGCGGGAGCGCTCGGCATCGCGCTCGTCCTCGCGTCGATCGCCGGGTTTCTCCCGCCGACGGCGGCGCTGGCCGCCGCGTTCGCGGCGTGGCTCCTCCTTCCGGGCCGGCGCGGGAACCCGGCGTCGCTTGCGATCGTCCCGCTCTTCTTCTTCGTGTTCATCGACATGGCGGCGCTCACGTCGCTCCACTTCGCGCGGCTGTTCGAGTCGCTGCCGTTGCCCCCGGGACCGCGCCTCTATCTGGCGGGGGCGCTTTTTTCGCAGGCGATCTCGAACGTGCCGGCGGCGGTGCTGCTGGCGCCCTCGGCCGCCGGACGGTGGAAGACGCTGCTCTACGCGGTCAACGCCGGCGGGTGCGGCACGCTCATCGCGTCGCTCGCCAACCTCCTCGGCTGGCAGATCTACTCCCACGAACGCGGCCCGGATCCCGTATTCCTTCCGCGGTTTCACCGCGTGAGCTTCGCGTTTCTCGCGGTGCTCGGCGTGGCCGCCTTCTTGCTTGTATGACGCGGCGATACGGGTCGGATATCCAGCGCCCCGTCGCTCGGCGACGGATCCGACGCGAAGCGGCCGGGCGCGAAGCGCTGGCGCGCCGATCGCCGAGTACGCAAGTGCGACGGCCATACGGGCCCGGCGGGCCTGCCCGCGGTCTCAACGTACGCTTTCGGCACGCCTCGCCCGCGGGCAGGCCCGCCGAACCCGTCTTCCAACCCGTCTCCCCGCGTCTCGCCGCCAACGACAATGGAACGTTGGGGTCTCGAGCTTGCTTGTATGATCGATTTCGGGAGTCCGCCATGTTCGTGATCCCGTTTCTTCTCGCCTCCGCCGCCGTTTCCGCTCCGGCCGCCGTGCCGGCCGAACCCGCTTCCGATCGCGCCGTCTCCTCGCCGGCGACCGCGGGCGCGGACGCAAGCTCGGCCGAAGCCCCCGCGTCGAGCCAGGCCAGGGACGCTTCGGCATCGCGCCTGGAGATCGCCGCGCACGAGCAGGTCGTCGAGGAGCTCTCCGACTTCTACACGATCGACAAGAAATACCGGTCGATGACCGGCCCGCAGAGCACGATGCCGGTCGCCATGGAGGCCGGCCCGGCCGAGCTCCTCTGGATCACCGGGTACTCCGCCGACGTCGTCGGGGACGCCGGTGATCCCTCCGGGCTCGACCAGTTCATGTGCCACAGCAATCTCGACCTCGACTCCGCCGAGTACGTCAAGCGGTTCCACCTCCGGCACGACGTGAATCCCCGCCTCTTCACGCTCTCGCAGGGACAGATGAACATCGAGTTTCCGGCGGGGTTCGGAATTCCCGTCTGGTCGGACGAGAAGCTGTCGTTGACGACGCAGGTGCTGAACCTGAACTACGACGACTGCGACCTGAAGGTCCGCCACCGCACGCGCATCCGGTACGTCCGCGACCGCGACCTCTCGTTTTCGATGCAGCCGCTGTACGAGGATGCGGTGTTCGGGCTGAAGCTCCTCTCCGGCGCCGACGGCCGGTTCGGAATGGATCCGCAGCACGCCGAGCACGGAGGGGCGAGCTGCCTGCCGGGTCAGAACGCCGCGGCGTTCCAGTACCACGACGCCTACGGCCGCGATTTCACGGGCCACTGGGTCGTCCATCCCGGGCGCGAGGTCAACCGCACGCCCGTCGACGCGATGCTGGCGCTGAAACGGGACACGACGATCCATTTCATCGCCGTGCACCTGCACCCGTTCGCCGAGTCGCTCGAGCTCGTCGACGATACGGAGGGGAAGACCGTCTGGAAGAGCTTCGCGAAGAACCCGGTGGACCGGATCGGCCTCGACCGGGTCGACACGTTCGAGAGCGCCGAGGGGATCCCGATCCGGCACGACCACCATTACGAGCTCGTCTCGACGTACGACAACACGTCGGGCCAGGACCAGGACTCGATGGCGGTGATGTACCTGTACCTGAGCGATCCGGATTTCCAGAGGCCGGCCGAGCCGAAGGCGGTCGCGTCGAGGTAGCGGCCGGGAGGCGTCCTTCTTCGCCGAAGCGACGAAGAATCTGCCCGGGGGTAGGTCCGGCGGAGAGTCAGGGATGGCCTGCACGCCTTGGGCGCTTGGCGATCCCTCGAAGTAGTTCGCTTCTCGGTGCCGAAGCTTCTGTTTTCGTTATCTCTTCTCGTATGGCGGAGAGTCAGGGATGGCCGTCGCACTGGCGTGCTCGGCGATCCTTGATCTGTCGCTTCGCTCCCGCCGCTTCGCGGCGCCGCCATTTTGCTGACGCAAAATGGCGGAGAGTCAGGGATGGCCTGCACGCCTTGGGCGCTTGGCGATCCCTCGAAGTAGTTCGCTTCTCGGTGCCGAAGCTTCTGTTTTCGTTATCTCTTCTCGTATGGCGG
>DATFVB010000101.1 GCA_035260525.1 Thermoanaerobaculia bacterium | reverse complement strand
AGGCGCGCCTCGCGGCCGCGGAGCGGCGCGCCTCGCTCGGGCACCTCGCGTCCGGCATTGCGCACGAGATCCGGAACCCGCTCAACACGATCGCGCTCGCCGTCGAGTACCTGCGGCGCCGCTTTCTCCCCTCCGCGGCCGCGGATCAGCGGGAGTTCCAGGAGACGACCGAGAGCCTGCGCGACGAGATCGGGAGGTTGAACGGCCTCATCACGAACTTCCTCTCCTACGGCAAGCCGATGCGCCTCGCGACGGCGCCCTTCGACGCGACCGAGCTCGCCCGCGACGTCGCCCGCGAGCTCGCGCCCGAAGCCGCGCTCCGAGGCGTCGAGATCGCCGTCGCAGGGGGGGAGGCCGGGCTGACGGCGGACCGGAACCTGCTGAAATCCGCTTTCTTGAACGTCGCCCTGAACGCGGTGCAGATGGTCCCGCCCGGCGGGCGCGTGTCGATCGCGACGGAGAGCGACGCCCGGCAGGTCCGCGTCCGCTTCGACGACACGGGCCCGGGGATCCCGCCCGAGCACCTCTCGAAGATCTTCGAGCCGTACTTCTCGACGCGCGACGCGGGCGTGGGGCTCGGCCTCGCCATGACGCGAAAGATCGTCCACGACCACGGCGGGGAGCTCACGGCGGAGAACCTGCCGGCCGGAGGGACGCGCTTCACGTTCGCGCTGCCCCGCGTCCCGCTCGCCGAGGCCGTCCCGGCATGAAGAGCGGGAAAGGGAACGTCCTCCTCGTCGAGGACGAGAAGCCGGCGCTCGACCTGCTGCGGAAGATTCTCGAGGCCGAAGGTTTCCGCGTCGTGACGGCGACCAACGGCCGCGAGGCCCTGGACCGGCTGGAAGACGAGATCGTCGACGTCGTCATCACCGACCTCGCGATGCCGGTGATGACCGGAACCGAGCTGGTGGCCCGGCTGCAGGCCCTCTCGGACCCGCCGCCGGTCATCGTCGTCACCGCGCACGGCTCGAAGGAGGCCGGCCGCGAGCTCATCAACCGGATGGGCGCCTACGACTATCTCTCGAAGCCCTTCCAGCCGGACGACCTGATCCTGAAGATCGAGCGGGCGGTCGAGATGCGCGCGATGCGCGAGGTGAACCGGGTGCTCTCGGGCCAGTTGAAGGGCCGCGTCGCGCTCGACGGCATCGTCGGCAACTCCGCCGCCATGCAGAACATCTTCAAGCTGGTGCTGAAGGTCGCCCGGTCGAACGCCACGGTGCTGATCCGCGGGGAATCGGGCACGGGAAAGGAGCTGATCGCGCGCGCGATCCACCAGCGGAGCCGCCGCGCCGACAATCCCCTCTCCGCGATCAACTGCGCCGCGATCCCCGAGACGCTCCTCGAGTCGGAGCTCTTCGGTTACGAGCGCGGCGCGTTCACCGGCGCCGACCGCCGCAAGCTCGGCCTCTTCGAGGTGGCTTCCGGGTCGACGCTCTTCCTCGACGAGATCGGCGACCTCTCCCTGCCTCTCCAGGGGAAGATCCTGCGCGCTCTCCAGGAGAAGGAGATCCGCCGTGTCGGCGGCAACGAGGCGATCCCCGTCGATGCGAGGGTCCTCGCGGCCACGAACCGAGAGCTCGAGCAGATGATGAAGGAGGGAACGTTCCGCGAGGATCTCTATTACCGTCTGAACGTGATCCCGATCGTCCTTCCCCCGCTCCGCGACCGGCGGGAAGACATCCCCGAGATCGCCGAGCGGTTCGTCCGGCGCGCCGCGGAGGAGCATGGCCAACCGCTCCGCGAGATTTCCCCCGAGGCGATGCGGGTGCTCGTCGCGTACGACTGGCCGGGCAACGTCCGTCAGCTCGAGTCGATCCTCGAGCGGGCCGTGCTGTTGTCGGAGGGAGGAGGGGTCGAGGTCGATGACCTGCCGCCCGAGATCCGGAGGCCGCGTTCGGCCGCCGCATCGATCCACGTGGAGATCCCCGCCGAAGGGATCGACATCGAAGAGGTCGAGCGGGCTCTCCTGTTGCAGGCCATGGAGAAAAGCGACTGGGTCATCGCCCGCGCGGCGAAGCTCGTCCATCTCACCTACCGGACGATGCAATACCGGCTCGAGAAATTCGGGATCCGGAAGCCGGAATGACCGATTTGGAACAGGGCGTAACCCAAATCGGACGGTGGGTCGTGCCAAATGTCTGAAAAGACGGCGGATCGAGGTGGCACCCGGTTCGCAGCCGCATCGCGCACGAAGATGCGATCGATCGTTCGCGACGGGTACGCTCTCCGATGGCTGCCGGCGATCGCCGCCAGCCTCCTCGCGCTCGCTCCCGCGCGATCGCTCCCCCCGCCGTCTTCGACGTCCACTCCCCCGCCGGCCGCCTCGCGCCACCCGCGCGCGCACTTCTTCGTCGGAGAGGTCGTCGAGATCGTCGCCGCCGAGAACCGCTTCTCGGTCCGGGAAACGCTTCGCGACGGATCGCCGAAAGTCACGTTCTTCACGGCCGGACCCGCGACCACCGTCTTCCGCGGCAAGGATCCGGCGACGTTCGCCGACCTCCGCGTCAACGACCACGTCACGATCAAGTACGCGGACGCAAACGGCGCCCGGAAGACCCTGTCGATCCGGATCACGCCTTCGGCGAGGTCGAAGCCGGCGGCTCCGCCGGCCAAACCGCCGGCGTAGCCGCGAAGCGTCGCGAGTCGACCAGTCGCGAGTCGCGCGTCGGGACGCCGCCGAGGGGCCACGACTCCGGACCCGTGACGGACGGACTCGCGGTTCGCCGACATTTGAGGCGAGTCTCGGCCGACGAGACCGCAGCGAGGCGCGGCGAGACGCGAGCCGGCGGGATGCGGGGCGAACGCGTCGTCCCGGGTCGTACTGGCGAACGTACGGCGACGGCGGCGCGCGGCGCCACGCGCCCGCCCGGCTCGATGTATCGCCGCGCCAGATCTAGGTGATCTCGGTCGTCGGCTTGTCGATGCGCACCTTCCACGAGTCGTGGTAGTCGCCGCGCTCGATCGCGTCGGCCGCGCGGGTCCGCTCGAGAGGGAGGAACGTGTCGATCATCACGGCGAGCTCCTTCGTCGACTTCGAGCCGATCGAGGCCTCGTAGGCGCCCGGGTGCGGTCCGTGGTTGACGCCCGCGGGATGGAGCGAGATCGAGCCTTTGCCGACGCCGCGTCGGCTCGTGAAGTTCCCGTCGACGTAGAAGATCACCTCGTCGCAGTCGACCGACGAATGCGGATACGGGCACGGGATCGCGTTCTCGTGAGTGTCGGTCATGCGCGGGACGAACGAGCAGATCACCGCGCCGCCGGTCGCGAACGTGATGTGGATCGTCGGCGGCAGGTGGATCAGGCCGGTTTTCGCCTGGAACTTCGCGATCGGAAAGGCGACCGGGTAGGCGTAGCCGTCCCAGCCGACGACGTCGAGCGGCGAGGCGGGAAGCGTCCGGCGGGTCCACCGGTCGAGCCGCTTGCCGAAGATCTCCCGCGGAGCGGATTCCGTTTCCCCGGGCCCCTCGAGCACGGGCCGCACGAAGTCGCGATGCGTGTAGGCCGCGTCCATCTTCAACTGCCCGGCGTCGTTTCGGAACTGCGCGGGCACGTGGAACCCCCGCCGGCACTCGATGCCGAAGAGCGTGTTCTCCGCGCCGTCGAAGAGGAACCGGTACGGACAGCCCTTGGGCACGACCACATAGTCGCGCGCGCGGAACGGGAGGCGGCCGAACGGGCTCTGGACGGCGCCGGAGCCCCGTTCCACGAAGAACAGGTCGTCGCCGTCCCCGTTGACGACGAACGCGTCGTCGGAGGCCGTCGGCCGCGCGACCGAGATCACGACGTCCGGGTTGTGGAGAAGCGGCGTGCGCGCGTCGAGCATCGCTCCCCCGGCGGCGACCGCCCGGGAATCGAAGAGGCGGCGCTTCAGGGGCTCGGAGCCCCGCTCGGACGGCTCCCACCGAAAACCGCGCTCCGACGGCTCGCAGGTGAGCTCGTCGGTCGGGGCATGGCGGTGGTACAGGATCGAGTAGGGGCCGTCGAAACCGACGCGGGTGAAGCATTCCTCGTAGAGCAGGGCACCCGTCTCCGGGTCGCGGAAGACGGTGTGCGGCTTGTCGGGGATGATCCCCTGCGTCCACCGGTCGATCACGGGATCATTCTATCGCCCCGGTCCGGAGGGTAAGATCCCGCCCATGAAGATCCTCGTGGCGGACAAGTTCGAGAAATCGGGGCTCGAGGGGCTCGCGGCGACCGGCTCGGAGGTCCTCTTCGACCCGGACCTGAAGGACGACGCGCTCGGGAGTCGGCTCGCCGAGACCGGCGCGGAGATCCTCGTCGTGCGTTCGACGAAAGTGACGGCGCCGATCCTGGAGAAGTCCCGCGCGCTCGCGCTCGTGATCCGGGCGGGCGCGGGGGTCAACACGATCGACCTCGCCGCCGCCTCGCGGAAGGGCGTCTTCGTCGCCAACTGCCCCGGCAAGAACGGGATCGCGGTGGCCGAGCTCGCGATGGGCCTCATCCTCTCCCTCGACCGCCGGATTCCGGACAACGTCGAGGCGCTCCGCCGCGGCGAATGGAACAAGAAGGAGTTCTCGAAGGCGAAGGGAGTCTTCGGCCGGACGCTCGGGGTCGCCGGAATGGGGACGATCGGGCGCGAGGTGGCGGCGCGCGCGCGGGCCTTCGGGATGCGGGTCGTGGCCTGGAGCCGGTCGCTCACGGACGCGCGCGCCGAGATGCTCGGCGTCGAGCGCGCGGCCGACGTCCTCGACCTGGCGCGCCGGTGCGACGTCGTGTCCGTCCACCTCGCGGCCGCTCCCGAGACGAAGGGACTCTTCGGCGCGGACTTCTTCGCCGCGATGCGGCCCGGCGCGTTCTTCGTCAACACGTCGCGCGCGGACGTCGTCGACGCGGCCGCGCTGCTCGCCGCGCTCGACGGCGGCACCATCCGCGCGGGTCTCGACGTCTTCCCGAAGGAGCCGGCGGAGTCGAAGGGAGCGTTCGACGACGCGCTCGCCCGACATCCGAACGTCGTCGGGACCCATCACATCGGGGCCTCGACCGATCAGGCGCAGGAGGCGATCGCGGCCGAGACCGTGCGGATCGTCCGGGTCTACCTCGAGACCGGCAAGGTCGAGAACGTCGTCAACGTCGCGCGCCGGCCCCCGGCGACGCACCTCCTCGTCGTGCGGCACCGCGATCGCGTCGGGGTGCTCGCCCACGTCCTCGGCGCCTTGAAGATCGACGGAATCTCCGTCCAGGGGATGGAGAACACGGTCTTCGAGGGCGCGCAAGCGGCCTGCGCGCGGATCGAGCTCGACAAGGAGCCGGCCGGCGGCACCCTCGAGACCATTCGATCCGGCAGCGACGACATCTATTCGCTGTCCGTGACGCCGCTCCGGTAGGGTCGCGAAGCTTTCGGTCCGATCCCAGGGCCCCGGAGCGGTCGATGGCTCCTGCCCGAAATCCTCACTGGAGGCGCGTGCGGGCGGTCGGGCGTTACCGTCTTCCGCGATGCTTGGTCGCCCATGCCAATGAGGCGCGGCCAGACGTGCCGAAAGACGGGTTTGGCGGGCCGGGCGGCGGCTAAGGCGTACTGAAAACGTACGTCGTGCCGGCGGCCGGCCCGACGGACCCGTATAGCGGCGCGTATGGTCCGCGCCCGCTGCTATCCGACGGGGCGGGTCTCCATCTCGACTTCGGCTTCCTTCACGCTGTGGTGCTCCTGCTCGATCGCCTCGAACAGCGTGCGGAAATTGCCGTAGCCGAAACCGGGATCCCCTTCCCGCTGGATCACCTCGTAGAAGAACGGCCCGGCCTTCGGGTCGCTCCAGAGCTGGTGTCCGTCCTTCATGAAGATCTGGAGGAGGTATTTCTCGTCCTCGCCGTCGACCAGGATGTTCAGCCGCCGAAGGTCGTCGAGCGGCTCCTTGACCCGCGACACGTGCTTCTCCGAGAGCCACCGGGTGATGTTGTCGTAGTAGGTCTGCGGCGCATCGAGGAACTTCACTCCGCGGTGGTTCATCTCGTCGACGACCGGAATGATCTCGGGAACCCGGAGGGCGATGTGCTGGACGCCGGGACCGCGGTTCTCCTCCGTGAAGATGTTGACCTGCGACTCCCGGAAGAAGGGCTTCAGCGGCTCGTTCGTCGCGAACTTGA
This sequence comes from Thermoanaerobaculia bacterium, assembly GCA_035260525.1. Taxonomy (NCBI): domain Bacteria; kingdom Pseudomonadati; phylum Acidobacteriota; class Thermoanaerobaculia; species Thermoanaerobaculia bacterium. Next base: position 10,254 of record DATFVB010000101.1, on the reverse strand, counting down.
GCTCCGACGACGGGTCCCACATCACGATCGACTTGAGCCCCGAGCCGTGCTCCCCTCCCTTCTTGACGTCCTCGGTGTGGAACTGGATGTTCCAGTATTCGTCGAACCCGAGCACCTCGCGATACCAGAGGACGACGGGGGCCATCGTCAGCGCGTTCGAGGTCACGTGGTCGAGGATCTCGAACCCCAGCCGGTTCCTCGGCGCCTTGGAGGAGTCGTCGACGGGGACGGCGTCGAATTCCGGGGCGAACGGGCGGAAGTCCCGGCGCTCGACGAACCGGTAGGCGAGGTCACCGAGCGGCGTGGCGATCAGGAACCGCCGGTACGTTCCGCCGTCGTTGTCCCGGTAGGTCTCGATGTCGGAGAGGAACGTCGCGCCGCGCGGGGCGAGGTAGTCCCACGTCTGCTCGACGTCCTTCACGCGGAAGGAGATCGACGACACCCCGTCGGGGTGGCTGCGCAGGAAAGTCGCCGCGCGCCCGCGGTCGGAGAGCGGTGTCGAGACCACGACCCGGATGTCGCCGGCCGAGTACACGTTCGAATGCTGGGCGCTCCTCTCGGTCAGCTCTTTGGTCGATTTCGCGACGAGCGGCCAGTCGAGGAGCTTCGTGTAGAACTCGTGGCTCCGCTCGAGGTCGGCGACGAGGAAATGGAAGGAGTCGAAGCCGAGCAGGCCGAGGCCTGCGGATTCATTCACGTTCATCCCGCCAATCTATCCCCTGCCCGGAACCCGGTCAAATCGGCCGTAAACCGCGATGCTTCTAGGACGCGACCGCGACCTTGACCGAGGAGACGAGAGCCCGCAGCCGCTCCTCGCACCCGCGAATCTCGTCCTCCGAGACGGCGCCGACGGAGAGACGGAACCAGCCGTTCTCGGGGCGGTACCCGAACGCCTGGAACGGCACGACGGCGATCCCGGCTTTCTCGAGGAGAAGCTTGCGGATCTCCTCGTTGGAACGGATCGGCGTCCCCGCGAGCTCTCCCCCGGCGAGGTCGAAGCGCGCCGAGAGGTAGATCGCCCCCTGCGGCTCGATGGCGTCGACGGGCAGCCCCTCTTCCTTCATCCGGCGGAAGATGCCGTAGAGGAGGTCCAGCCGCGACCGGATCGCGGCGGCGAACGTCTTCCGGTGCTCCGCGACCGCCGCGGCGTCGCCGAGGAACCGCGCCGTCGCGACCTGCTCGGGCTTGGGCGCCCACGCGCCGACGTGCCCCAGGATGTCTCGCATCCGGGCGATCAGCGCGGGCGGACCGGCGGCCCACCCGACCCGCAGGCCGGTCGCGGCGAACTGCTTGGAGATCCCGTCGAGCAGCACGGTGAAGGCGAACGTTTCCGGGACGAGCTCCGGCGGGCTCGATCGCCGCGCGTTCCCGAAATGCAGCGCCGAGTAGATCTGGTCGTAGAGGATGAAGAGCGCCTTCCGCCCGGACCGGCGCCGGCGAGCGTTCTCCTCGACGACCATCTCGGCGATCTTCGCGAGCTCCGACGGGTCCACGACGGTCCCGGTCGGATTCATCGGCGAGTTCAGCACGAGGAGCCGCGCCTCCGGAAGGTGCGGCGCGAACTCGGCCGCCGAAGGAAAGAACCCCTTTTCCCGCTGGCCTTCGAGCTCGATCGCGCGCACCTCCGTCAGGTGCGCGTAGTGGTTGTTGTTCCAGGAAGGCACGGAGTACACGACCGTGTCGCCGCGGTCGAGGATCGTCCGGTAGGTGCCGTAGAGGATCGGCCGGGCGCCGCCGGCGATCAGCAGCGATTCGAGCGGGTACGCGAGCCCCTGGTCCTTCGCCAGGAGCTCGGCGACGGCCTCGCGGAGCGCGAGCACGCCGTCGGAGGGGGGATAGTTCGTCTGGTGCTCCCGGTAAGCCCGCGCGATCTCCTCCTGCAGTCGAACCGGAATCGGGAACTGCGCCGGAGAAAAGTCCCCGACCGTCAGGTTCACGAGCTTTTCGCCCCGCGCGAGCGCCTGGCGCACGTCGGCGGCGATCTTCAGGATCTCGGAGCCGACGACGCCGGTCGCCACGCCGGAAAGGGAGCCGTCGGTCTCGTCCGGGGCCGGGAAGAACGGGCGCGCGTCGCGCATCAGAACACCACCGGCTCTTCGTACACGGCGAAGACCTCGCGCATGACGTCGGAGATCTCCCCGATGGTCGCGTAGCTCTTCACGGCCTCGACCAGCGCCGGCATCACGTTCGCCCCGTCGCGGCAGGCCTGCCGGAGCGCCGAAAGCGTCGAGACGACCGCCTTCCCGTCGCGCGTCCGCTTGACCTCGCCGAGCGCGCGCCTCTGCTCGTCCTCGGTGGACTGGTCGATCGAGAGGATCGGGAGGGGCGGCTCCTCGCCCGTGTCGGTGAATTCGTTGACGCCGACCATGATCTTCTCCCCGTCGTCGAGCGCGCGCTGGTACCGGTAGGCCGCGTCCATGATCTCCCTCTGCGGGAACCCGGCTTCGATCGCCTCCACCATCCCGCCGAATTCGTCGATCCGGCGGAAGTAGTCGAACGTCCCCTGCTCCATCCCTGTCGTCATCTCCTCGACGAACCACGATCCGCCGAGCGGGTCGATCGTGTTCGCGACCCCCGACTCGTGCGCGATGATCTGCTGAGTCCGCAGCGCGACCTTGACCGCGAAGTCGGTCGGGAGCGCGAGCGTCTCGTCGAGGGAGTTCGTGTGGAGCGAATTCGTGCCGCCGAGGACGGCGGCGAGCGCCTGAATCGCCGTGCGGACGACGTTGTTGTAGGGCTGCTGGGCCGTCAGCGAGCAGCCGGCCGTCTGCGTGTGGAAGCGGCACATCCACGAGCGCGGGTCCTTCGCGCCGAACCGCTCGCGCATCGTCTTCGCCCAGACGCGGCGGGCCGCCCGGAACTTGGCGACCTCCTCGAAGAAGTCGTTGTGCGAGTTGAAGAAGAAGGAGAGCCGCGGCGCGAACGTGTCGACGTCGAGACCCGCGTCGATCCCGTACTTCACGTACTCGACGCCGTCGCGCAGCGTGAAGGCGAGCTCCTGGAGCGCCGTCGAGCCCGCCTCCCGGATGTGATAGCCCGAGATCGAGATCGTGTTCCACTTCGGAACGCGCTCGGCGCAGAACCGGAACTGGTCGGTGATGAGCCGCATCGACGGCCGCGGCGGGAAGATGTATTCCTTCTGCGCGATGTATTCCTTCAGGATGTCGTTCTGGAGCGTCCCTCCGACCTTCTCCCACGGGGTCCCGTGCTTCTCGGCGACGGCCAGGTACATGGCGAGCGCGATCGGGGCGGTCGAATTGATCGTCATCGAGGTCGTCACCGCGCCGAGGTCGATGCCGTCGAAGAGGGTCTCCATGTCGGCGAGGCTGTCGACGGCGACCCCGCACTTGCCCACCTCCCCTTTCGCCATCGGGTGGTCCGAGTCGTACCCGTAGAGCGTGGGAAGATGGAAGGCCGTCGAAAGCCCGGTCTGGCCGTGCTCGAGGAGGTACTTGAACCGGGCGTTCGTCTGCCGCGCGGATCCGTACCCGGCGAAGAGCCGCATCGTCCAGAGCTTGCCCCGGTACATCGTCGGCTGCACGCCCCGGGTGTAGGGATATTCCCCCGGCCACCCCAGATCGCGCTCGTAGTCGAAGCCGGGCTGCGAGTCGGGCGCGGCGAGCTCCGGCACGGGCTGGGAGGAGACCGTCGTGAAGTCCGACTTCCACGGCGGGACCTTGTCGAAGCTGCGCCGGGCCTTCTCGCTCCAGCGGCGGCGTCCCTCGGCGACTCCCTCGGGGACGAGCGGGCTCGGCGGTTTTTCGCGCATCCGGCCGATTATCGCCGATCGCGTCTTTTCGGGCCAAACCTTTTCGGGTAGAGTGGAGCGTCGTGTCCGACGATCGAAAATACCGCCACCGAGGCTACATGGATTCGGGTTCCCCCTCTCCCCGCGCCCCTCGCGGCCCCGCGGAAGGCGCGCCGCCGCGCACCGAAGGCGCGCCGCGGGGACGCAGCGCCGGGTTCGAGAAGGACCTCGTCGTCCAGTGCAAGAAGTGCGGGCAGCGCATTCCCGGTCTCGACGAGATCGTTCCCGCGAGCGTCTGCCCGAAGTGCGGAGCGCCGCTCCACGCCTGCGTCCAGTGCCGCCGCTTCGATTCGACCGCGCGTTGGGAGTGCGTGCGCCACGCCGAGATCCCGGCTCGGGTCGCCGTGAAGACGGCGGCCAACGAGTGCCCCCTCTTCGATCCTCTCGCGAGCTTCGACCTGACCGGCGCCCGAGCCTCCGAAGCGCCGTCGGACGCCCGGAGCGCATTCGAAGCCCTGTTCAAGAAGTAACGCGAAGGATGCGCGCCGCCGACCGACGCCGGTTCCGAAGCGCGTGCGCTCTCGTCGCGGGTCTCTGCGCCGCTTCCGGCGGGGCGGCGCAGAGGCCGAACGTCGACCTGCGCACCGCGGTGATTCCTCCCTCTCTGGTGGTCGCCTACCCGGGACGAGGGTCGCTCGAGGACTGGCCGAAGTACTGCGCCAACCTCGCGATGACCGGCGTGGCCCAGGGCGAGCGCCTGATCTCCCCGGCGTCGATGGGGACGATGGCGGCCGCCTGGACGGACACCCTGCCGGGTGCAATCGCCTCTTCCCCGATCGTCGCGGGGCGGCGCGTCTACGTCGGCGACTGGTCGGGAACGGAGTGGGTCCTGGACGCCGAGACGGGGGCGGTGCTCGCAACTGCCGACCTCGGGCGCACCGCCGCCCCGAAATGCAGCCCGCCCGAGCTCGGAATCACCTCGGCCCCGCACGTCACGGGCGGCGTCGTCTACGTCGCCGGCGGCGACGACGCATTCTACGCGCTCGACGCGGCGACGCTGGCGGTCCGCTGGAAGACCCGCCTCGGCGACAACTCGCCGCAGGGCGGGTACTACGGATGGTGCTCGCCGGCGGTGCTCGCGGGAACCGTCTACCAGGGGGTGTCGAGCAACTGCGACAACCCGTTCGTCCCGGGGCGCGTCGACGCGCTCGACGCCGCGACGGGGACGCTGACGGCGACGGTCGACCTCTCGCAGAATCCCGTCGACCGGTCGCACTACGGCTCGGGCGTCTGGTCCTCCCCCGCGATCGACGCGGCGGCGGGGAACCTCTTCGTGACGACCGCGTCCGCCACCCATTACGACGACGGCTACGCCTACTCGATCCTCCGCCTCTCGCTCGGGACGCTCGCGGTCGAGGATTTCTGGAAGATCCCGCCCGAGGACTTCGCGCTCGCCCTGGACGCCGACTGGGGCTCGTCGCCGACGCTCTTCGCCGACGCCTCGGGGCGGGCGCTCGTCGGCGCCGGGCAGAAGAACGGCTACTACTACGCTTTCCGGCGCGACGACCTCTCGGGCGGGCCGGTCTGGAAGACGCTGATCGCGGTGGGAGGCGAGTGTCCGCAGTGCGGGCATGGGACGATCTCGACCGCCGCCTTCGACGGCCGGCGCCTGTACGTCGGGGCCGGCGTGCCCCCCGACTACAGCGCGCACGGGACCGTCTACGCCCTCGACCCGGCCACGGGCGCGATCCTGTGGCGCTACGCGGCGGCCGGTCCGGTCCTCGCGCCGATCTCCTACGCCAACGGGGTCGTCTTCGCGGCCGGCGGCAAGAGCTGCATCGCGCTCGACGCGGCCACCGGCGAGCTCCTCTGGAAGGCGGACGCCTCTTCCGACCTGTACGGCGGGGTCGCGATCTCCCGCGGACGGATCTACTTCGGCGACGTGGCGGGCAATCTCTACGCCTTCGCCGTGCCGAGCCCGCTGCAATAGGGAGCGCTCAGCGCCCCGGCAGGAGAGCCTCGCGCGCGAGGTGCGCGACCCCCTTCGCCGAGAACGGGAGCGACGACGTCATGAAGCAGGAATGCGTGCACCAGCAGGCGCGCTCCGCGATCTGGCGCCGCATCTCGACCGCCTTCTCCGAGAACCACGCCTTCCGGAACGACCAGCCGAAGTCGCGGATGTTGCCGACCTCCCACATCACCTCGCACAGGGAGACCGTTCCTTCCGGGTTCAGGACCCCGGAGATCGTCCCGGCGTAACAGGGATAGACCATCCGCTCCTGCTCGAGCGTCTCGAGCTCCGCCGTCCGGGCCGCGACCTTGAGCTGCCGGAGGATCGGCCGGTAGCGGTCGAAGCGGCGCCAGTAGGGTTTCAGGAACCGGAGCCGCTCGGCGTACTCGTCCGAGGTCAGGGCGCGGATCGACGGATCGGGGAACGGGGGCCGCAGGAGCTCGAACGAGTGGAAGTCGATCTCCGGGAAGTTTCCCGCGACCCAGCCCGTGATCTCGGGGAGGTCGCCCATGTTGAACGAGGCGAGCACGGTCTGCACGTTCAGGACGAAGCCGCGCGACTTCTCCTTCAGCGCCGCGAGCCGGCGATAGGTCTCGACCACCTTCGGGAAGTTCCCCGGGGCGCCCCGAATCGCGTCGTGCCGCTCTCCCAGATGGTCGAGGGAGAGGCCGACGGTGAACGTCTGCCGCTCGTCCTTTCGCGATGCCAGGGCTCCGGCGACGATCGCCTCCACCTGCTCGGGGATGAGGGAGTTCGTCGGCATCGTGACGTTCGAGGCGTCGTGGCGCCCGTAGAGGAGCCTCGTGATCGCCGGGAGATCGCGGTTCAACGTCGGCTCCCCCCCCGTGAGGACGACCGAATAGAGGGCGCCGAGGTCCGCCAGCGCCCGGTCGTATTCCTCCAGCGACATTTCCAGATGCCGGTTGACGTTCAGGTGGTCCCAGTAGAAGCAGGTGACGCACTTCGAGTTGCAGAGGTTGGTCATCCCGAGAATGAGATACCGGGGGAGCGTCTCCCTTCCCCGAACCCAGTGCGCGGCGAGCAGCGCCGGGTTCATCGCCGCGCGGGCAACGCGGCCGGACGCGCCGAGGGCTCCGCGGCGGCCGCGGGCTTCCCCCGCGTGCGCGACAGGAGGGCCGCGCCGATGCCGGCCGTCGTCGCGATGGCGTAGTTGGCGTGGTGGAGGAAGAAGGCGGCGGGCACGGCCGGAAACAGGGCGGGATCGCGGCGCCAGATGCGCGCCGAGAACGCCCACGCGGCCGCGGCGTACGCGGCCGCCGCCGGCACCGCGAACCGCCGGCCGAAGAAGATCGATCCCGCCGCGGCCGCGGCGGCCGCGCCGAGGAACGCGGCGATCTTGCCGGCCGGCGCCCCGTCCGGGCGCTCGACGAGACGCCGCCCGCTCTTGACGCGATATCGCCAGCGCTGCGCGAGGAACGGGCCGGGGAAGGCCCGGCGGCGGTGGAAGACGACGAGCCCGGGGTCGAGCTCCGGCACGACGCCCGCCTGCGCGGCGCGGTGGACGAAATCGGTGTCCTCCCCGATGTAGCCGAGGGATTCGTCGAACCCGCCGAGCCGGTCCCAGAGGTCCCGGGAAACGGCCATGTTGCAGAGGGCGAGGTCCGACGGCAGCCGCACCGGCCCGCCCCGCGGCGAACGCTCGTGCGCCGGGACGGCCGAGCCGATCGCCGGTGTCGCGAGGAGCAGGTCCGCGAGCCGTTCCCCGTACGGCGAGCCGGCGGGGAGAACGTCGATGCCGCCGAAGAGCGGCGTCCGCCGGGAGGTCTCGACGGCCCGGCGGAGCCAGTCCGGCGCCGCGCGCGCGTCGTCGTCGATGAACGCGAGAACGCGTCCGGCGGCGAAGTCGGCGCCGCGATTGCGGCGCATCGCGGGGTTGCGTTCCTCCATCCGGACCCATCCGACGAGCAGGTCGCCGCGGCGTCGAGGCTCATCGCCGGAGACGACGAGCACCTCGAACGCGGGCGCCTCCTCCTGCTCGGCGAGCGACGCCAGGCAGGCGTCGAGATCCGGTCCGACGCGGTCGGAGGCGATGATGACCGAGACGTCGATCGGCGGCATCGGACGATCATAGACGGATTCGCGCCTCCCCGTTCGGCGCGGGTCGGCTGGATATAATCGATCGAGGGAGGACCATGGACCAGCTTTCGGACTCGCAGAAGCTCGAGCTGTACCGGTTCATGCGGTTGAACCGCGTGGTCGAGGAGCGCCTCGTCAACCTCTACCGGCAGGGGAAGGTCGTCGGAGGTCTCTACCGTTCCCTCGGCCAGGAGGCGACGTCGGTGGGCACGGCGTACGCGCTCTCCCCCGGCGACTTCGTGAGCCCCCTCATCCGGAACCTCGGATCCGTGCTCGTGCGCGGCTACGCGCCGCGGGAGCTGTTCGCCCAGTATCTCGCCCGGGCCAGCTCTCCATCCCGGGGCAAGGACGGGAACCTGCATTTCGCCTCGCTCGAGCGCGGCGTGATCGGTCCGATCTCGATGCTCGGAGAGCTCATCCCGGTGATGGCGGGCGTGGCGCTCGCGGCGAAGATCCGGAAGCGCAACGTCGTCTGCATGACGTACATCGGCGACGGCGCGACGTCGACGGGCCCGTTTCACGAGGGGATGAACTTCGCCGCCGTCCGAAAGCTCCCGCTCGTCGTGATCGGCGAGAACAACCACTGGGCGTACTCGACCCCCTTCTCCCAACAGATGGCGTGCGCGTCGCTCGCCGACCGGGCCAAGGCATACGGCATTCCCGCCGTGACGATCGACGGCAACGACGTGGAGCTCGTGTGGAAGGCCGCGGTCGACGCGGTCGCGCGGGCCCGTCGCGGCGAGGGGCCGGTGTTCGTCGAGGCCGTGACGTACCGGATGAAGGGCCACGCCGAGCACGACGCCCAGCACTACGTCGACAAGGAGGAGCTCGCCGCCTGGCGCGACCGCGATCCGCTCGAGAGGTGGGCGCGCGTCCTGGAGGCGGGGAAGGTGGCCGCCGCCGACGACCTGCGCCGGGTCGACGCCGCCGTCACCGAGCAGGTCGACCGGGAGCTCGAGATCGCCGAGACGGCGCCCTCGCCGCGCGGCGAGGCCGCGCTCGAGGGGGTGTACGCGGCCGCCCCGCGCGAGACCGAGCCCTTGTTCCTCCGCTACGCCGAAGGGAAGCGCTGATGGCGGACGCCCGTCCCCGCGACGAGAACCCGGGCGGGACGACGTACGTCGACGCGATCCACGACGCGCTCTGGGAGGAGATGGAGGCCGACGACCGGGTCTTCGTGATCGGAGAGGACGTCGGCGTCTACGGCGGCGCCTTCAAGGTGACCGACGGGATGATCGAGCGGTTCGGCCCGGACCGGGTCATCGATACGCCGATCTCCGAGGACGCGATCGTCGGCGCGGCGATCGGCGCCGCGATGATGGGCCTGCGCCCCGTCGCCGAGATGCAGTTCGCCGATTTCATCTCCTGCGCCTTCGACCAGATCACCAACTTCGCCGCCAAGTCGCGGTACCGGACCGGCGTCGGGATCCCGATCGTCGTCCGCGGCCCGTCGGGAGGAGGCGTCCACGGGGGGCCCTTCCACTCGCAGAACCCGGAGGCGTATTTCACGCACACTCCCGGCCTCAAGGTCGTGCAGCCGGCAACCGCGTACGACGCGAAGGGGCTGCTGAAGTCCGCGATCCGGGACGAGGATCCCGTCATCTTCTTCGAGCACAAGTTCCTCTACCGCCGGATCCGGGAGGAGCTCCCCTCCGAGGAGTACACGGTCCCGATCGGCAAGGCGAGGGTCGCCCGTCCGGGGCGCGACCTCTCGATCGTGACCTACGGCGCGATGGTCTGGGAGGCGCTCGACGCGGCCGCCGCGCTCGAGTCGGAGGGAATCGACTGCGAGGTCGTCGACCTGCGGACGCTGCTTCCGCTCGACGACGAGACGATCTTCGCCTCCGTCGGGCGGACCGGCAAGGCGCTGATCGTCCACGAGGACACGAAGACCGGGGGCGTCGGCGCCGAGGTGTCCGCCCGCATCACCGAGCACTGTTTCGAAAGCCTGGACGGGCCGGTCCTTCGCGTGGCCGCGCCCGACACGCCCGTCCCGTACGCGCCGCCGATGGAGGCGTTCTTCCTCCCGAACGCGGAAAAGATCGCGCGCGCCGCCCGCGCGCTCGCCGGATACTGAAAGGAGCTCCGCATGGCCACCGACGTCATCATGCCCCAGATGGGGGAATCGATCGCCGAAGGGACGATCACGCGATGGATCAAGAACGTGGGGGACACGGTCTCCCGCGACGAACCCCTGTTCGAGATCTCGACGGACAAGGTCGACGCGGAGATCCCCTCCCCCGCCGCCGGAACCCTCGCGGAGATCCTGGTCCAGCCCGGTCAGACCGTCGCCGTCAACACGGTCGTCGCCCGGATCGGCGAGGCCGGCGAGGCGAAGGGCGAGCCCGCCGCCAAAGCGGAGCCGGCCCCGGCCGCCGCGCCCGCCGCCAGGCCGGCG
>DATFVB010000100.1 GCA_035260525.1 Thermoanaerobaculia bacterium | reverse complement strand
TTCGCGAGGCCGAAACGGGCGTCGAGCGGGAAGGCGCCGATGAACGCGGCGGTCGCGTAGCCCTGCTTCTTCAAGAACGTCGCGAGCGTCGGGATCTTCGGATCGAGGCGGAATCCGTCGTTGTCCCGGACGCCGTGCTGGAACGGATAGAGCCCGGTCAGGATGTTGACGTGCGACGGCAGGGTCACGACGTTCTGCGCGTGGGCCTGCGTGAAAACCCGGCCTTCGCGCGCGATCCGGTCGAGCTGCGGCGTGGCGACCCGGGCATTGCCGGCATATCCCGGAGCATCCGCGCGCAGCGTGTCGATCGTGATCAGGACGACGTCGCGCCCGCGGGCGGCGGGAACGCTCTCCCCCGCCTGCCGGCGGCAGCCCGCGAGGGTCGCTGCCAGCAGGAGGAGGACGATCTTCTTCAACGAGGTCCGACGCCGAGCGCGGTGAAAAGGCTCATCCGTGGTGGGGGGGCGGCGATTTGCGCGCGGGCTTGCCCGGCTTCATCGAGTTCAGGATCTCCTTGACGGTGTCGGCATTGGATCCGGCCGGCGCGAGCTGGAGGTACTTCTCGAAATCGCCCTTCGCATCGTCCATGTGCTTTTCCGCGAAACGCGCGAGCCCACGGTAGTAGTAGGCGTCCGCGTTGTCCGTGCTTTCCGGCGCCTTCGTGATCGCCTTCGTGAACCACTGCTCGGCTTCGGCGCTGCGATTCTTGTTGTAGTAGTTGATCCCCATGTTGAGATAAGGCGCGGGGTCCGGAATCTTCTCGTCCGGGACTTTCTCGAGCGCGGCCTTCCCCTCGTCCAGCTTCCCCTTCTGGAGCTCGAGCTCGGCGATCACGAGCCAGCTGTTCGTGTTGTCGGGAGCGAGCGCGACGACCTTCCGGGCGTACTGGAGGGCGTCGTCGTACTGCTTGGCGTTGTAGCAGGCGAACTCGAGGTGCTCGAGCACCCCCTCGTTGTCGGGCAGCTCGGTCAGGACCTTCTCGTAGCTCGCGCGGGCGTCGGCCCAGTTCTTCGCGTTCCACGCCACGTTCGCCTTCTCGATCGCGTCGGCGGTTTCCTTCGAGATCTTCTTCCCGCCGACGGAGAGCTCCTCGTGCGGCGCTTCCTGCGCAACGGCCTTCTCGAGCGTGACGTTGATCGGTTCGTTGCGGGCGGCCTGTGACACGTTGAACGAGGTCTTCTTCGTCTGGAATCCCGGCGCGGCGATGTCGACGTTCCACATTCCGCCGTTCAACCCCATGCGGGCCCAGTGCCCCTTGCTGTTGGTCTTGACGTCCGGGCCCTTTCCGTCGGTCCACCGCAGCGAGATCGTGGCGTCGGGAATGGGTTTTCCGTCGGGATCCTTGACGGTCCCTTCGAGCCTCCCCATCCCGGTCCAGTCCTGCGCGGAAAGCGCGGAGGCCGACAGCAGGACGAGGAGAAGCAGGCCGCATTTCTTGAGGGACATCGCACTTCCTTTCCACAAATGAAAAAAGGCCCCGCCGGGAGCCTTTATTCCCGGCGGGGCCGAAGGATAACCGAGCCGGTTTAGAAGCTCAAGCGGCCTCCGAACCGCAGGGTGCGGGGCGCCTGGATCTCGAAGATCCGGTTGGCCGTCGCGGTGCCGGAGCAGATGTCCGCATCGTTGCATTTCCCGGCGATCTGCTTCTGCAGGACCGTGTTCGAGTTCAGAACGTTGAACACGTCGAGCGAGAGAGTCAGGTCTGCCTTCTGGAAGAGCGGGACGACCTTTTCGAGCCGCATGTCGAGCTCATAGAGATTCGAGTTGCGGTGGTCGTCCGGGTTCCCGATGAGGATGTTGCGCGTGCCCAGACCGTCTCCCGGGTTCTCGCGGGCGTAGTAGGGCAGCGGGTAGCCCTGGCGCCCGTAGAGGTTCGCCGCGATGTTGAAGTTGAGCGGGAGCTGGTAGAGACCGCTGACGTTGAAATTCCACTTGCTGTTGATGTAGACGCTTCCGAAGGCGCCGCTGTTGGTGGCGCCGCCGTACCAGCCGATCGACCCGTCGTCGCAGGCCGGGCCGTTCGCCGTCAGGGTGTTCGTGGGATCCTGGCAGGCGCTCGAGCCGATCTTCTGCTTCCAGTCGTTCCAGCTGAAGGAGCCGTGCGCCATCCAGCGGTTGGTGAGGCGCTTGGTGAGCTGGAGCTCGACGTTGTCGTAGGTCGTCGAATAGCCGGGCCGGTTGGTCAAATACTTGCCGAAATTGCCGCCGTAGCCGGCGGTGACACCGTAGAGGGGCCCGGTGGTCCCGAGCGGGTTGCCGTTCGTGTCGAAGGCCTCCTGGCCGGGATCGACCAGCGAATAGTCGGCGCTGGTGAGGCCGATGTACGGGCTCCACGTGAGCTTCTTGCGGTTGCGGTGCGTGTAGGAGAGGGCGGCCACGAACTCGGGCGAGATCTGGTGGTCGACGCCGACCGAGAACTCATCCGTGATCGGGGCTTTCAGGTTCGGGTTGATGATGTTGTTCGAGACGGACGACTGCGGGTTGTTCGGATCGACGCCGTAGGCGTAGTAGAAGCCCGCGAGGTCGCCGGGACCCGTGATGTTGTGATCGCCCCGGGCGAAGTACGCGTCGGACAGGTAGTAATAGAGGTAGGAGTATCCGAGCGGGTTGTCGAAGGCAATCGTGCCCTGGCCGAGCTGGTCGGCGTACCGGGCATACGACGCGCGGAGCAGGGTGCTCTTCTGGGCGCCGAGGGCGTAGGTCAGGCCGACACGGGGCTCCCAGTTCTTCCACTTGAAGTCGGTCTTCCCGCCGTCGTAGTGAAGGGTCTGCAAGCAGGGGTTGACGTCGGACGGCGTGCCCTCGCAGAAGCCCGGCAGAGTAGTCCAGCCGAGGCCGGGCGCCGTGCTCGCGTTGTTCTTGCCGTACTGCTCGTCGTACCGCACGCCGACGTTGACCGTGAGGTTCGAGACCGTCAGCGTGTCCTGCAGGAAGCCGTCGTAGTACTTGGTGTTCTCGGCGATGAGCTTGGGCCGGGTGAGCACCGCGAGGCCGAAGTTCTCTCTCGGAATCGCTCCCGTGCCCGCCCACGTCGTGTTCGACTTGAGGTCCACGTTGCGGTATCCGAATCCGAACTTGAGCTCGTGCCCGATGTTTCCCGTGTTGAAGAACCCGGAGAGGTTCGCGTTGACCTGGTGCTGCGGGCGGTACGTGTGATAGTCGACGTACGACCGCTGCCAGACGCCCTGTGCATTCTGGTAGGGGGTGACGCCCATGCCGCCCTCGGGGGCGAGCCCGAAGCCGCCGCCCACGTAGTTGTAGGAGGCGTCGACGACCAGGTTCGGTCCGAAGACCTGCGAGTCCTCACCCTTCCAGATCGTCGTCGGACCGGACTGGTCCCACGAGGTCGGCTGGGGGCGGGTGGGGCCCGAGTTGCGCCCGAACTTCAGCTTGTCGCCGCGGAAGTAGAACCCCGTCCTCGAGTTCGACTCGATCGGCTGGATGTTCAACTTGCCGGCGAAGTTCTCGAGCGTCGTCTTGTCGGTCGTGCCCGAGGCCTGGATGAGGTCGATCTGGTTGCGTCCGTAGCTTCCCCAGAGCCAGGCCTTGTCCGGCCAGAGCGGTCCGCCCGCTTCCACGCCATAGTCCTGGATGTTGAAGATGCGGTTCTGGGCAGCATTCGCGTGGAGCGCCTGCTGCTGTCTGCGATAGTCGGTCCGCGTGTTGTATGCCTCGAGCTGGTGCGGCGTGTCGAAGACGCGGGCGGACCCGTGCACTTCGTTGGTGCCGCGCTTGGTCACCATGTTGAGCGTGACGCCCGGGACCGCGACGGAGGGATCCGTCCCGCCGGTGGTCGCCTGCATCTCCTGGAAGGCGTCGAAGTCGTAGTACGTCGGGGACGAGCCGATCGCCGCCATGTCGGTAATCGTCACGCCGTCGACGTTCCAGGCGTTCTGCGACGGGTCGGTGCCCTTGCCGACGTAGTTGTCCTGCTGGCCGCTCTGGCTGCCGCCGACGTTCTGACGGTCGACGAGCACGCCCGGCGTCTGCTGCAGCACGACCCACGGGTCGCGGCCGCTCGGAATCGACTTCAGCTCCTGCTGGCTGAAGTTCGCGCCCGACGACTGCTTGCGGGTGTCGAGCAGCGGGGACTCCGACGTCACGGTGATCGTCGTCGCCACCGACGCGATCTTCATCGAGACCGCCAGCTCCGTGTTGGTCCCGAGGTTGACCACCACGTTGTTGCGCTCGACCGTGGCGAAACCGGAGAGCTCCGTCTTCACCGCGTAGGTGCAGGGCGCGAGGTTCAGGAAACGAAAGTCTCCCTGAGCTCCCGTCGTCGTGCTCCTCGGCGCGCCGCAGCCGGAGAGGGTCACCGCGACTCCGGGGAGCTTGCCCCCCTGCTCGTCGCTGACGGACCCGTAGATGTTTCCGGACGTCGCCTGCGCGTACATCGACGCGGCGAGCCCGGTCGCCATTGCGAAAATGGCGAGGCTCCTCAAAACCTTCATGAGACTCCTTCCCGGCCCCGCGATGGGGCCTTCGTCCGTCGCCGTGCCCGGTCCCGCGCTCTGGCTTTCGAGCGTCGCCGACCGGCGGTCGACGGCGCTTTCGAATAGCAACCGCGTTGCCACCATTACGTCACTCGTCGGATGTGCAATTCGAAGGACGAAGTGTTGTCGGACGCGAACGGTGGATCAATGCGCCGGAGAACGATCCAATCGCACGGATCATTCCCTGTTGCACGACACGCCATACAGCCGTGTCATGTCACAACAACAGTAACCGTGAAGAAGACACGAATATGACATTTCGAGGCGCGGCGGCGGCGCACGATTTCAATACCCTCGCGGCGGCTCCCGGCGCTACCCTGAAACGATGGAGACCGGATCGGATTTCGAACGGCCGGAAGCGGGCGACTCTTCCAAAGGGCGGACCTCGCTCGTGCTCGCTGCTTCCCAGATCGAGTTTCTCGAGCGGCTCTGCGCGCGCTTTCGCCGCGATTCCGGCGCCCGTTTCACGAAGGCGATGTTGATCCGCGAGCTCGTCGCGGCTCTCGACCGGCGGGGAGCTCCTCCCGCCGGAGTGCGGTCGGAGACGCATCTGAAAGAATGGCTTCGTGGAGTGCCCGACGCGGCGGTCCCCCGGATCGGGGGAGGACGGCCGTGAGAGGCGGAGAAGACGCGCACGATGCGTCCGGGTCTCCGCTCGACGAGCGGCGGGCGATCACCGTCCGGCTTCCGAACGAGACGCTCGCGGCGCTCCAGTTCGTGTCGGCCACGATCCGGCGATCGAGCGGAGCGGCGCTGGGATCCTCGGCGATCGTTCGAGCGCTGATCACCCGCCTGTCCGAGGTCGACATCGACACGCGGCGGGTTCGGACGCTCGAGGATCTGCGCTCGATTCTCTCGGTGAGGCTCGTGCCGTCGGCCGGCCGTGCCGGGGAGACGCGCGTGCATGGCTGATCGCGACGCCCGGTTGTCGCTTCTCGATCACACTCCGTCCCATCGACAGGACGCCGCTCATCCGCTCGCGCCGCTGTCAGATTCTTGCGGACGCTCCGAAGCACGCGAAAGTCACTGTAAAGGCGGGGGCTTTCGTGTCGCGCGTTTCCCGATTCGCATCGGAGGTCCCGTCGCGGCGTGGCAGCGGCGTTGCTGTTCCCGCTCGATCAGGAACGGTCGACCGGCGGTCGCCGGTTCACCGGGAGAGTGGGGAAGTACATGGCGGAACCCGAGCGGGGCGCGTCGTGCGTTTCGGTCCATTGAAGACCGCCGGAGATGAGCCCGGCGTGGCGGTCGCGGAAATGACGCCGTGGGGCCCGCCGCAGGCGGCGAACGGCGAATTCGGGGACCGGCTCCGGCGGCTCCGCGAGGCGCGGCGGCTGAGCCTTCGACGGCTCGCGCGTCTCGTCGCCGTGAGCCCCTCCTACCTGTCGCGCATCGAGCGGAGCCACGTGCCCCCGCCGAGCGAGCGGACGATCGCGAAGATCGCGCGGACGTTGATGATCGACCCCGACGACCTCCTCGCGACCGCGGGGCGAATCCCCGGGGACGTCGCCGCGCGCCTGCTGCGCCGGCCGCACGTCATGGGAAGGCTCGTGCGTCTCGCCGACGCCCTGACGGACGAGAGACTGGAAGAGCTCTGCCGGCTCGCGGAACAGAAGTTCTAGGCGAGCGTTTCCGCGCTTCCGTACGGCGCAGATGGCGATTGTCCGGGCGGCTGCCGGTGCCCTTCGCGGCGGGACAAAGTCTCGCGCAATCGCTGCGCGAGACGACTCGCGCCGCGGGAGCCGGAGCGCCGGCGACAGGGTGACGGCGGGCGCGGTCGAGCCGCTCGTTCGCTGGCGTGAGGAGCGCTCACGGATGTGAGCGCGAAACACGTAATCCTGAGCGCAGCGAAAGGACCTGCCGTCGTCACGCACTCCCGGTCCCCGAGCCAGCTCCCGCGACGGTCTAGAAGCTTTTGAGGAAGTCGGCGTTGGTGCGGAACTTCTGGAGACGCGCGAGCAGCAATTCCATCGCCTGCACCTTGTGGGCGCCGGCGAGCGCGCGGCGGAGCTTGTGGATCTTCGGGAGCTCCTCGGCCGTATAGAGCTTCTCTTCTTTTCGCGTTCCGGACTGTTGGATGACGATCGCGGGAAAGATGCGCCGCTCGAAGAGGTCGCGGTCGAGGAGGATCTCCGTATTCCCCGTTCCCTTGAACTCCTGGAAGATGACCTCGTCCATGCGCGAGCCGGTGTCGACGAGCGCGGTGGCGATGATCGTGAGCGACCCGTGGTTCTCGGCATTGCGCGCGGCGCCGAAGAAGCGGCGCGGCTTCTCCATCGTTCGCGCGTCGATACCGCCCGAGAGGATCTTTCCCTGCCCCTTCTGCATCTGGTTGTAAGCGCGGGAGAGGCGCGTGATCGAGTCGAGGAAGATGATCGCGTGCTTGCCGCACTCGACGAGCCGCCGGGCGCGCTCGGCGACGATCTCGGCGACCGCGACGTGGTTCTGCGCGGAGAGGTCCGACGAGGACGCGATGACGTCGCCGCGCACGGAGCGCCTCAGATCCGTCACTTCCTCGGGGCGCTCGTCGACGAGGAGCACCATCAGCTCGACGTCGGGATGGTTCTTCGAGACCGCCTGAGCCATGCGCTTGAGCAGGGTCGTTTTCCCGGTCTTCGGCGGGGCGACGATGAGGCACCGCTGGCCGCGCCCGATCGGGCTCACGAGGTCGACGACGCGGCCGCACATCTCGTCGGGTTCCGTCTCGAAGCGCAGCCGCGTGTGGGGATCGACGGAGATGAGCTCGGTGAAGGCGGGATGCTTCCGGAATTCTTCGGGCGGGAGCCCTTCGACGGTCTCGACGCGGAGGAGCGTGGGACGTCCGCCGCCGCTCACGCGGCCCGTGATCGTGACGCCGGCCTGCAGCCCCTCGCGCTCGGCGAGGTCCCGCGGGACGAGGGGATCGTGCGCCGTCGGGAGGTAGTTGTTCTTCGCCGAAACGAGCACGCCCGATCCCTTCTCGGGAAGCGAGAGGACGCCGGCCGCTTCCGACTCGACGCCGTGCGCGTGCCGCGCTTCCGAGGGCGCGGAAGCCTCGTCGTTTTGTGGAGCGCCCGGCGGAGCTCCCGCGCCTCCGCCGCCGCGGCGGCGGCGGCCTCGTCTCCGGCGACGGGATTTTCGGGGAACACCGCTCGCAGAATTTCCGGGATTTTCCTGGTCCATCCACCCTCGACGGAATTGGCGTCGCGCGCATGAATACCGGCGAATGCCGGGGCGAGGCCAGGGGGGATCTTAGCACGGAAAGCGAAAACCGGCGGAAATTCGTGGGGAGGGCAAAAAAGGGTCTTGACCGTGGAGCCGGCTCCGTGGTTTAGGGTTGGTTCCGTCGGACTCGATGCGAACGGAAAAGGAGGTCTGATGAACACCCGAACCCTGCTCCTCACGGGCGCTCTCCTGGCGCCGGCCGCGGGCGCGCTCGCGGCCGGCGCCCTCCACGATCGCCCGATGGCGGCGAAGGGCTCCCGCGGGCACGCCGACTGTCCGATGGCCGCCGGCGATTCCGCGGCGCACGGCCATGCGGGCTCCTCGGCGAGCCGGGCCGACGAAGGGATGGGCTTCTCCCAGGCGAAGACGACCCATCATTTTCGGCTGTGCGCCGACGGCGGTTCGATCGAGGTAACGGCCAACGACCCGGCCGACGAAGACAGCCGGGGACAGATTCGGAAGCATCTCGCTCACATCCGGAAAATGTTCGCGGCCGGGAATTTCTCGATCCCGATGTTCGTGCACGACGGAATCCCTCCCGGGACGGCCACGATGAAGCGCCGAGCCTCGGTGATCCGGTATCGGTACGAAGATATCGCCGGAGGGGGGCGGGTGAGACTCTCGACCGGCGATCCCGACGCGCTCGATGCGATCCACGATTTTCTCCGGTTTCAGATCGTCGAGCACGAAACGGGCGATCCGACCGAAGTCGTCGAAGGCCGATAGGCGATAGAGTCTCGGCATGGAGCGGAAACGCGCCGAAGTTCGGCCGGGCGGGTGCGACGAACGACCTGCCCGCGGCACCGCCGGGCGCCGTCCGGGCGAGCTCGCCGATCCGCCTTGGGGCGAGCGCGCCGGACGGAGCGCCGGAATCCCCGAAGGGCGCTGCGGAAGGGGAGTACCCTCCCTTCGCCGGACGGATTCGATGGCATCCCGAT
>DATFVB010000099.1 GCA_035260525.1 Thermoanaerobaculia bacterium | reverse complement strand
GCGGGTCGGCGAGTGCGGAGGCCGGTTGGCTCACGGACACCCGCGGGTCCAAGCCCGTTTCAACGACCGCTGACGAACTCCGGATCCAGCGCCTTCACCGCGCCCCCTCGACCAGAAACAGCCTCGAGATCATCACGCGGTTGCTGTAGGCGTAGTACTTCTCGTCGGGGGTCATGGCGACGGCCCCGACCTGCAGCGCGCCGGCGAGACGCGAGCCGCCGAGCGTCCGGACCGGCGTGCGTCGGCCGGTCGCAACGTCGATGCGATCGATCCTCGCGGGCATCTCCGCCGCCTGGACGACGAGGATCGACCGGCCGTCGGCGGCCCACTGGACGACCCATTCGTCGGGCAGCGAACCGGGAACCGGCCGCGGCGCGCCGCCCGCCGCCGGGTAGAGTGCGAGGCCGGCCCCGCCGACCTGCCGGACGAGGAACGCCGCGGCGTCGGGCGACACGAAGCCGTCGGTCGTTCCCTCCGGCGTCACCGGGCGCGGTTTCCCGCCGGCGACGGGTATGACGTAGCAGCGCACGGCGTGGCCTTCTTCGTTGCCGCAGGCGAGGACTTTCGACCCGTCGGGGAAGAATCGCGCGGATTCGATGCTCAGGATCCCGCCGGTGTCGAGGCGGCGGGTCTCGCCCGCTCCCGTCGGATCGAGCACGAGCTGCTGCGGCGAAGTCGGGATGCCGACGAGGGCCCACTTGCCGTCCCGAGAGAGGTCCTGCGCGAAGCCTTCCCCCAGCCGGACGACCGGAGACCCGTCCGTTCCGCGAAGGCAGGCCGCGTAGTTGACGCCGACGCTTCCGCTCGACTCGTTGAAGAGGAGCGTCTTTCCGTCGGGACTCAGGGCGATCGGGTCGGAGAGGTCGAGCCACGAGAGGTCCTTTTCGACCTTCTCTCCGGGGGCGAGCACCGGCATCTCCCTCAGGAAATCGTCGCGCGTGACGAGCCACCGGCCGTCGGTCCCGACGTCCTGCACGGTGACGCCGCCGGCGCTCTCGAGCGCGTCGCGGCGATGGCCGGCGAGGTCGATCGCATACACCTTGAAGTTGTTGTACGCGGTGCCGGCGGAGAAGAGGATCTCCTTCCCGTCTCGAGACCATGCGAGGCCCTCCTCGCCCCAGTAGCCGTCGGAGAGGACGGTCCGGTTCCCCTCGAGATCGACGACCGCGACGAGCCCGCGGTCGTCCCACTTGATGGGATGTTCGAAGAACGCGATCCGGTCACCCTTCGGCGAGAAGCGCGGATTGCTGAGGTAACCGCCGACTTCGCGAAGAACCTTTCCGACGGGGAACTCCAGCCGGTCCTTTCCGGCCACGGTTCGGATGACGGCGAGCTGGGAGCCGTCCGGCGACCAATCCGCTTCCCGGACGCCGTCGAGGACCTCCCGCGGCGCGCCTCCCTCGAGGGGCATCCGCGCGAGCGTCCCGAGAAAGACGTCGTGCCGCATGAGCCTCGGGTGGGTGAGCACGGCGAGCTCCCCCTTCGGCGAGACTGAAAGGAGGGCTGTGCCCGGCGGCCCGAAGAGCGAAGCGCCGGGGAATCCCGGCCGGACCGCGAAGATCGACGGATTGCTCCCGGACGGAGCGGAAGCGTAGAAGACGGTCTTCCCGTCGGGCGCGAAGCGGGCATTGAAAATCGGCTCCTGACGGAACGTGAGCTGCGAGAACGTCCGGCTCGCCGGCGCCGATTGCTTCTGGACCCGCCGGCCCAGGAAAAAGGCTGCGGCGATCGCGGCGACCGCTACCGTTCCCGCGATCATGGCCGTGCGACGCGGCAGGGGACGTCTGGCCGGCCGTCCGGCGGCGGCGGCCCTTCCGGATACCGAGGCGCCGGAGACGGCTTCCAGGTCGAAGGCGAGATCGCTCGCGGAGTGGAACCGCGCCTCGGGAGACTTCTCCAAGCAGCGCCGCACGATTCGGTCGAGCGCCGGCGCGATGTTCCGTCCGGACTCGAGGAGCTCCGGAGGCTCCTCCTTCAGGATCGCGTTCATCGTCTCGACGTGGGAGTCGCCCTTGAACGCGCGCCGGCCCGAGAGCATCTCGTAGAGGATCGCGCCGAAGGAGAAGATGTCGGTCCGGGCGTCGAGCTCGCGCCCGCGCACCTGCTCCGGCGACATGTAGCCGACGGTTCCGAGGACGGTGCCGGGCTCGGTGCCGGCGGGCGAGGTCGGCGCGTTGGTTTCGGCCGCGTCCGGACCGACCTTCTTCGCGAGTCCGAAGTCGAGGATCTTCACGCGGCCGTCCGCGGTGACGAAGACGTTCTCGGGTTTCAAATCGCGGTGGATGATCCCCTTCTCGTGCGCGGCGGCGAGCCCGCGCGCGATCTGAACGCCGATCTCCACGGCGCGCCGCTGCGGGAGCGCGGCGCTGTCGACCCTTGCGCGGAGCGTTTCTCCTTCCAGGAGCTCCATGACGGCGTAGGCGACCCCACCGTCCGTCCCGAAGTCGTGGATTGCCAGGATGTTCGGGTGATTCAACGCCGCGACCGCGTGCGCTTCGCGCTCGAAGCGCGCGAGCGCGTCAGAATCGT
>DATFVB010000098.1 GCA_035260525.1 Thermoanaerobaculia bacterium | reverse complement strand
GAAGGTCCGCCGGCCCGGGTTCGTTCTCGCGGTGCTGCTGGGGCTCGCGGCATCTCCCGCGGGGGCGACGGGCTGGGAAGACCGCTATCGCCTGGCCCGCCGCGGGCTCGTCGCGTTCGCCGCCCGCGCCCCGAATCGGCTTCTCCTGACGACCAACGAGTCGGGCACGTACCAGCTCGAGAGCCGCGACCTCTCGACCGGCGAGAAGCACACTCTGACCCGCGGCGCGGCGGGCCGGACTTCGGGCGCCATCTCGCCGGACGGGAAATTCGTGTATTACGTCGAGGACGCCGGCGGGAACGAGACCGGCCGATGGGTGCGGGTTCCTTTCGAGGGAGGCGACGCGCGCCCGACGGGGGGAGGCCCCGCGGGATCGAGCGCGGGAATCGCGTTCGATCCGGCGGGCCGTTTCGTCGTCGCCGCCTCGTCGGGCCCGGACGGTTTCCGCTTCGAGCGGCGGGAAGACGGCGCCAAGCCGGTCGAGCTCTACCGGTCGAACAACGAGGCCTACGGCCCGGCGCTCTCGGCGGATGGCCGGTATCTCTCGCTCGTCGAGACGGAAAGGAAGAACGATCGCCACTGGGCGACGCTCGTCCTCGACGCGCGAAGCGGCCGCCGGATCGCCGAGCTGTGGGACGGCGAGGGAAACAGCGTCACCGCGGGACGGTGGTCTCCGGTCCCCGGAGACGAGCGCCTCCTCGTCCAGAGCGATCGGTCCGGATTCCTCCGTCCCGGGTCATACGACGCCTCGACCGGAGCACGGACGGAGCTCGGCTCGTCCCTCTCCGGCGAGGTCACGGCGGAAGACTGGTCCCCCGACGCGGGGCGCGTGCTCCTGAAGCGGCACGAGGGGGGCCGGGATCGCCTGTTCCTCTTCACGATCGCTTCGAAGGCCCTCGAGGCGATATCGGTCGGCGACGGATCGATCGGCGAATGCGCGCTGCGCCCCGGGGGAAAGGTCTGGGCGACGTTCCAGAGCGCGGCGGTGACGCCGCGCCTCCTCGAGATCGACCCGGCGTCCGGAGCGCGCAAGACCGTGCTCGCGAGCGAGGACGCTCCGCCGGGAACCCCGCTCTCGCCCGTCGAATTCCGCGGGGCCGGCGAGGACCCCGTGCCCGCGCTCCTCGGTGTCCCCGCCCATCCGAACGGCGCCGCGATCGTCTGGCTGCATGGCGGCCCGCACTCCGAGACCGCGGACGCGTTCTCTCCGACCATCCAGGCATATCTCGACGAGGGCTTCGCCGTGCTCGCGCCGAATTATCACGGCTCGTCCGGTCTCGGCCGCGCGTGGGCCAATTCGGTCGTCGGCGACCCGATGACGCGCGAGCTGGACGACGTCGGGGCCGCGCGCCGATACCTGGTCGAGAACCGCCTCGCGCGTCCCGACGCCGTGTTCGTCGGGGGCTGGTCGTACGGCGGATATCTCACGCTCTGCGCGCTCGGCCGCCAGCCCGGGCTCTGGGCGGGAGGGATCGCGGGCGCCCCGATCGCCGATTTCACGGTGCAGTACGAGGACGCGCGGGCGGCGCTCCGCGGCTGGACGGTGATGCTCTTCGGCGGGACCCCGACGAAGAAGCCGGCGCTCTACCGGGAACGATCGCCGCTCGCGCGGGCGCAAGACATTCGGGCGCCTCTCCTGATCTTCGCCGGAAGGAACGACCGCCGGGCGCCGCCGCGCCAGGTCGAGCTCTTCCTGGAGGCGCTCGACGCGATGAAGAAGGAGGTCACCGTGCGCTGGTTCGACGCGGGCCACGGCTCGCTCTCGGCGGAGGAGCAGATCGCGGAGACGAGAGAGACGATCGCGTTCCTGCGGCGGGTGGCGGCGACGACGGGGAAGAATGCCCGGATCGGGAAAGAGGAATCGGTTCTTTCAGGGTCGTTCGTCGTGCGCTTCTCGCAATGACAAGCCACTCCGAGGCCTCGCAATGGCCACGAGTGTTACGGTCTCGGAACGGCGTCGCGGAGAGAACCTGCGCGGCGGGGCGCGCTCAGCGCTCGGAGATGGTGAGCGTGACGACGGTCTTCAGGGCCTCGCGCGTCGCGGAAAGCGTCAGGGACCGTTTTCCGTCGGGACTCCGCAGGATCAGCGTGTGCGCGTCCTCGGTCTTCATGTCCATCGCGGTCTTCCACCGCGCCAGCTTCCCCTGGTAGAACTTCGCGACCGCGTCCGGCCAGTCGGCCGTTTCGATCGTGGCGACGCGCGCGGACGCCGTGCCGTCCGCCTCGAGCGAAGCCGCGACGTGCGCGCCCGGATACATCGGGATGTCCTTCGGGAAACCGGCGGGAAATGCCGCCGGCTGACCGCCGGCGGTCGCCGTTGCCTCCGCCGTCCGGATCGTCACGTTCTTTCCCGAACGATCGATCTCGACGGTCGACCCGTTGGCGGATACCGTCGCCCGCTTCCGGCATGCCGGCAGAGCCGCCGCGAGGATCAGAACACCCAATGTTTCGTAAATTCGCTGGCGCATCGTCGACACTGGATCCACCCCCGCCGGGTCAAGCGGCCCCGCCGCTTCCACTCGACGCTTCTATTCGGACTTGATCGCCCGCACGGCTTTCTCGAACTCCGGGACGAACGGGAAGAGGTCGGCGACGACCCCGTAAGTCGCGACCTTGAAGATCGGCGCGTCGGCGTCCTTGTTGATCGCGACGATGACCTTCGAGGTCCCCATCCCCGCGAGGTGCTGGATCGCGCCGGAGATGCCGCACGCGACGTAGAGCGTCGGCGACACGACCTTGCCGGTCTGCCCGACCTGGTACTGGTGGTCGATCCATCCGGCGTCGACCACGGCGCGGGACGCCCCCAGCGTCGCGCCGGCGCCCATCGCGTCGACCAGGCCGCGGATCACCGGCCAGTTCTCCGGGCCCTTGATGCCGCGCCCGCCCGAGACCACGATGTCCGCTTCCGTGACGTCGAGCTCCTTGCCGCCCGTCGCCGCGATTCCCGTGACCTTCGCGCGGATCTCGAAAGAGCCGAGGTCGAGCGTTTCGATGGCCGGATCGGCCGCGCCGTCGTTCCTCTCGGCCGGAAACACGTTCGGGCGGGTCGTCGCGATGCGAAGGCCGGAAGCCGCCTCGACCGTCGCGCGCGCCTTGCCGGAGTACACCGGCCGCACGCCGACGAGCTTTTCCCCTTCGACGCGGAGCTCCATCACGTCGGCCAGCACGCCCGCGTCGTTCTTCGCGGCGAACCGGGGCGCGACGTCCTTGCCCATGGCGGTCGCGGCGATCAGCACCGCGTCGGGAGATTCCTTCTCCCGGGCGGCCTGCAGCGCGCCGACGTAGCCGCGGTTCGAATAGAGCGCGAGATCGTCGCGGTCGGCGACGTACACCTTTCCCGCGCCGTACTTGCCGAGCTCCTTGGCGGCTTGCGCGATCCCCTTGCCCGCGATCACGGCGGCGACCGGTCCTCCGGCCAGGCGCGCGGCGAGGGAGATCGCCTCCAACGATGCCTTCCGGATCTTCCCTTCGCGCTGCTCGACGAAAACGAGGAACTTCATCAGATCACCTTCGCTTCTTCGCGGAGCAGCCGCGCGAGCTCGCGGGCGGCCCCGGCGGGATCGGCGGCCGCGCCGTCCGCGGACGTCTTCGGGTCTCCTCCCGGGACGAAATGGCAGGGCATCGGCGGCGGGGGGAGCTCGAGCGCGACGAGCGCCGTCTTCGGGGCGAACGCCTCGGCGGCGCGCTCCTGGATCGGCTTCTTCTTGGCGGCCATGATCCCCTTGAGCGACGCGTAACGCGGCTCGTTCAACCCCTTCTGCGCCGTGATCACGCACGGCAACGGCGACTCGACGTGCTCGTGCGCCCCCTCGATCTCGCGCTCGCAGGAAACCTTGCCGTCGCCCGCGTCGAACTTCACGACGTTGGCGACGTGCGGGATCCCGAGGAGCTCGGCGACCATGGGCCCGACGAGGGACTCGTCGAACCCGACGCCCTTCTGTCCGAACCAGATCACGTCGTGCGGAAGGTCCTTGACCGCCGCCGCGAGGTTCTTCGCGACGGCCAGCGCGTCGAGCGCCGCGCCCTTCGCGTCGATCCAGACGCCGCCGTCCGCGCCGCGCGCAAGGCACTCGCGGATCCCGGTCTTCGTCCGCTCCGGTCCGAGCGACATGACGGTGACCGCTCCCGCGCCCTTCGATTCCTTCGTCTTGATCGCTTCTTCGAGCGCGTATTCGTCGTACGGGGAGACGATCCACTTCACGTCGGATTCGTCGATCGATTTTCCGTCGGGAGCGACCTTGACCCGGGTTTCGGTGTCGGGAACGTAGGCGATGCAGACGATCGAATTCATCGGCTCCTATCTTCTCTCCGCGTCCGGCCCGCATGGGGGCTGCCGGCGCTTGTGAAAAATTTCACCACAAGCGCGGCAAGATATCACGGGGGCCCCGGAGCGCGTGATGCGAACGAATCCCCGTTCGTCAGACGCTCTTGAGCAGCAGGCAGCCGTTCGTGCCGCCGAAGCCGAACGAATTCGACAACGCGTAGCGAACGCTCGCCTCGCGCGCCGTGTTCGGCACGTAGTCGAGGTCGCATTCGGGATCGGGCTCCTCGTAGTTGATCGTCGGCGGGATGACGCCGTGTCTGACGGTCAACGCGAGAATCCCCATCTCGAGACCGCCGGCCGCGCCGAGGAGGTGGCCGGTCATCGACTTGGTCGAGGAGATCGCGACCTTCTTCGCGTGGTCGCCGAAGACCCGCTTGACGGCGATCGTCTCGACCCGGTCTCCCATCGGCGTCGACGTCCCGTGCGCGTTGATGTAGTCGACCTGGTCGGCGTTGACCTCCGCGTCCGCGAGCGTGTTGCGCATGACGCGCGCCGGCCCGTCGCCGTCCTCCGACGGCGCGGAGATGTGGTACGCGTCGCCCGACATCCCGTAGCCGACCATCTCGGCGTACATCTCGGCGCCCCGGGCTTTCGCCGCCTCCCACTCCTCGAGCACGAGGATCCCGGCGCCTTCGCCGATCACGAATCCGTCGCGGCCCTTGTCCCAGGGGCGCGACGCGCGCTCAGGCTCGTCGTTCCTCGTCGAGAGCGCGCGCATGGCCGCGAAGCCGCCGACGGCGAGCGGCGTGATGACCGCTTCCGTGCCGCCCGTGATCGCTGCGTCCGCGTCGCCGTACTGGATCATCCGGTACGCCTCGCCGATCGCGTGGGCGCCGGTCGTGCAGGCCGTGACGGTCGCGAGATTCGGCCCCTTGGCGCCGTACTTGATCGACACCTGGCCGGCCGTCATGTTCGCGATGAGCCCGGGAATGAAGAAGGGAGAGAAGCGGTCCGGCCCTCCCTCCCAGACGCGGCGGTGCTGGCTCTCGATCAGCGGCAGCCCGCCGATCCCGGAGCCGATCACGACCGCGACGCGCTCGGCGTTCTCCGGCGTGACCCGGAACCCCGCGTCCTCGAGCGCGTAATGGGACGCCCCCATCCCGTAGAGGATGAAGGTGTCCATCTTCTTGATGTCCTTCTTCGAGACGTAGAGCGAGGGATCGAAGCCCTTGACCTCGCCCGCGATGCGGACGGGATACTGGGACGCGTCGAAGCGCGTGATCGGCCCGATGCCGGACTTGCCGGCCTTCAGGGCCTCCCAGTTCTCCTGCGTGCCGATTCCGAGAGGGGAGACGAGTCCCACTCCGGTGACCGCCACGCGGCGCGAAGGACCTCGTCGGGGCATCGGTCAGCTTTTCTGCGCGTGCTTTTCGATGTAGTCGTAGGCGTCCTTGACCTTCTGGATCTTCTCGGCGTCCTCGTCCGGGATCTGGATGTTGAACTCCTCCTCGAAGGCCATCACGAGCTCGACCGTGTCGAGCGAATCGGCGCCGAGATCGTCGACGAAAGAGGCCTCCGGCGTCACCTGGGCGGCGTCGACCCCCAGCTGCTCGACGATCTTGTTCTTCACGCGCTCCTGAATGCTGTCCGCCATCACCCCTCCTCGAAAAATCTCACTTTTTACGCCTTGCGCTCAAGCCCGCGTATTCTACACGAGGGATTTCCGCGAGCAACCGGGAGTACCGGAGGGTTCCCTCACCCGCCCGGCGACGCTCTCGAGCTCGCCGGGCGGCCTCTCCCGCCGGGAGAGGCCAAGGGAAGACCCGACATGGCTCTGTCAGATTCACCATAAGGGCGCACGGCCAGGCCCGAGCCCGGCGGGATGCGGGGCAGCCGGCCCGTGGGCGCGGCGAACAAAGAACCCGGCTCCTTCGACGATCTTCGCCGGCGCGGCCAGACGCGAGCGAGACGCGCACCCACAGACCGCCGGCCCCGAAGACGTACCGGCAGCGTACGTCACAGGGGCCGGCGGGCGAGGACGCGCGTATTCGCTCGATGTATGGCCGCGCCGGATACCGTTACATATAGAGCCCGCCCGAAACGTTCAGGACATGGCCCGTCACGTAGGCGGCGTCGTCCGAAGCGAGATACACCGCCGCCGCCGCGACGTCCTCCGCGGACCCGAGGCGCTGGAGAGGGATCTGCGACGAAAGCGCCTGCTTCGCCGCGTCGGTCATCTTCTCCGTCATCGCCGTCGCGATGAAACCCGGCGCGATCGCGTTGACGGTCACCTGCCGCGACCCGACCTCCCGCGCGAGCGACTTCGTCAGCCCGACGAGCGCGGCCTTGGCGGCCGCGTAGTTGGCCTGGCCGGCATTGCCCATGAGCCCGACGACGGACGTCATGTTGACGATCCGGCCCGACCGCTGGCGAATCATCATCTTGATCGCGGCCTGCGACAGGAGGAAGGCCCCGGTGACGTTCGTGGCGATCACCCGGTCCCACGATTCGCGGGTCATCCGGAGGATCAGGTTGTCCTCGGTGATCCCCGCGTTGTTGACGAGGACGTCGAGGCGTCCCTCTCCGTCGGCGATCCCCTTCATCGCGGCCGCGATCGAGCCGGCGTCGGAGACGTCGAGCGGAACCGCGCGCGCCTTTCCGCCCGCCGCTTCGATCGACGCGACGATCGTCGCGAGCCGGTCGGCGCTCCGCGCCGCGCAGAGGACGACCGCGCCTTCCGCGGCGAAGCGCCGGGCGATCGCTTCCCCGATTCCCTGGGACGCGCCGGTGACGAGGGCGATTTTCCCGTTCAGTCGCATGGGACCTCCGGTTCGGGGAACTTTCTACCACGACCACGTGGTGCCGCCCCGCCGGGGGCACGGTAAGATCACCTCGATGACCGAGATTGCCCGCCTTTCGAGCTTCGTCGGCGGCGTCTTCCGGCCGCCGGCGGGAGACGCATGGGTCGACGACGTGAATCCTTCCGACGCGTCCGACGTGATCGCCCGGGTGCCGGCCGGGGACCCGGCCGACGTGGACGCCGCGGTCGAGGCCGCCCGGTCCGCCCTCCCCTCCTGGCGCGCGAAGACCGGCCCCCAGCGGGCCGAGGTCCTCTACGCCTGGGGAGACGCGATCGCGGCGCGCCGCGAGGAGATCGCGCAGGCGATGACGCGAGAGGTCGGCAAGCCCATCAGCGAGGCTCGCGGCGAGGCGTCGCGATGCGTTGCGATCCTCCGCTACTACGCCGGCGAAGCGGTCCGGGCGTGCGGCGAGGTGATCCCCGCCCAGGCGGCCGGCGCGCTCCAGTTCACGCTCCGGGAGCCTCTCGGGGTCGTCGCGCTCATCACGCCGTGGAACTTCCCGACCGCGATCCCCCTCTGGAAGGCGGCTCCCGCTCTCGCGTTCGGGAACGCCGTCGTGCTCAAGCCCGCGGAGGCCGCGTCGCGATCGGCGACGCTGCTCGCGGAGACGGCGTCGGCCGCCGGCCTCCCGCCCGGCACGTTCAACGTTTTGCTGGGGTCGGGAAGCGCGATCGGCCCGCGTCTCGTCGAGCACGAGACCGTCCGCGCGGTGAGCTTCACGGGCTCAGGCTCGGTCGGCGCGACGATCGCGGCTTCGGCCGCCCGGCGGAACATCCGCTACCAGACGGAGATGGGGGGAAAGAACGTCGTGATCGTCGCTCCCGACGCGGATCTCGACCTCGCCGCAACGCTGACGGTCGCGGGAGCGATGCGCTACGCCGGGCAGAAGTGCACCGCGACGAGCCGCGCCGTCGTCGACCGGCGCGTGCGCGACGCGTTCCTCGCGAAGGTGCGCGCGCAGGTCGACGCGCTCGTGCTCGGGCCCGTGACCGATCCGGCGGCCGCCGTGGGCCCCGTGATCAGCCGCGAATCGAAGGAGGCGATCGACCGCGCTCTCGCGACCGCCTCGGCCGCACGGATCCACGGGGGCCGGCTCCCCGCCGGCGACGCGTGGTCCCGGGGGTACTTCTGCTCGCCCGCGATCGTCGAGGGCCCCGACCCGGATTCGACGATCGCCCGCGAGGAGCTCTTCGGGCCGGTGCTCGCGACGTTCGAGGCGTCGGACCTCGAGGAGGCCGTCGCGCTC
This sequence comes from Thermoanaerobaculia bacterium, assembly GCA_035260525.1. Lineage (NCBI taxonomy): Bacteria > Pseudomonadati > Acidobacteriota > Thermoanaerobaculia > Thermoanaerobaculia bacterium. The sequence continues at coordinate 8,267 of DATFVB010000098.1, read as the reverse complement.
GCCAACCGCACGCGGTACGGCCTCTCGGCATCCCTCTTCACGCGCGACATCCGTTCGGCCCTCGCGTTCATCCCCTGGATCGAAGCCGGCCTCGTGCGGATCAACGGCGACACGACGGGCGTGGACCCCCACGCGCCCTTCGGCGGCATGAAGGGCTCGAGCTCCGGCAGCCGCGAACAGGGCTCCGCCGCCCGCGAGTTCTACACCGAGATCAAGACCGTCCAGATCAATCCGTGACGATTCCGGAAACGATCCGCGTCGTCGACTCGCACACCGAGGGCGAACCGACCCGCGTCGTCGTCGAGGGATGGCCGCCGCCGTCCGGGGCGACGATGGAGGAGCGGCGGCGCGACATGAAGGAGCGCTTCGACCCCCTGCGGCGGGCGGTTCTCTGCGAGCCTCGGGGGCACGAAGCGGTCGTCGGCGCGCTGCTGACGCCGCCGGTCGATCCCGGGTCGCTCGCGGGCGTGGTGTTCTTCGACAACGCCGCCTACCTCGGAATGTGCGGACACGGGACGATCGGCGTCGTCCGGACGCTCGAATACCTCGGCCGGCTCCGGCCGGGCCCGGTCGCGCTCGACACGCCGGCGGGGACCGTTCGGGCGGAGCTCGCCGCGGACGGCTCCGTCGCGATCGAGAACGTCCCCGCGTTCCGCCACGCGAGCGACGTCGCCGTCGAAGTGCCCGGCGTCGGACCCGTCGTCGGCGACGTCGCCTACGGCGGGAACTGGTTCTTCATCACCCCGTTCGGCGGAGCGCTCGCCCCGTCGAACATCGGGGAGCTCACGCGCGTCACGCGAGCGATCGGCGAGACCCTTCGGCGCGAGGGAGTGACCGGCGCGGGAGGCGCGGAGGTCGACCACGTCATCCTCCTCGGCTCGAGCGACCGCGCGGACGCCGACCGGAAGAACTTCGTGCTCTGCCCCGGGGCGGCCTACGACCGGTCCCCCTGCGGAACGGGCACCTCGGCGACGATGGCGATGCTCCACGCCCGCGGGGAGCTCGCGCTCGGCCAGGTCTGGCGGCAGGAGAGCATCATCGGGAGCCTCTTCGAAGGATGGCTCTCGGAGCGCGGGAGCGACCTCGTTCCGCACGTTCGCGGCACGGCGTTCGTCACCGGCGAATCCACCCTCCGCTTCGACCCGCGGGACCCGTTCCGGCTCGGGATTCCGCTCGCCGCGCCGCAAAGGGAGCGCGGCGAGAAATCCGGAATTCGAATATCGAACTTCGAAACAAATTCAAAGCACTGATCTCCCAATTCAAAATGGAAACGAACCCCGTCGCTCGTTTTGAATTTTCGTGCTCGTTTCGGACTTCGGATTTCTTGCTTCGAATTTTGGACGCCGACAGGCCGGTGAAAAGGCGGCTCCCGGGGCATTCTTCACCATGACCGATTCTCTTTTCGACGCCATCGTCGTCGGCGCCGGAATCGTGGGTGCGGCGTGCGCGGAGGCCCTGGCCGCCGACGGGATGCGCGTCGCCGTGCTCGATTCGGCGTTCGCCGGAGGAGGAACGACCGCGGCCGGGATGGGGCATCTCGTCGCGATGGACGATTCCGAAGCCCAGCTCGCGCTGACCGGCTGGTCGAACCGGCTCTGGAAGGAGCGGGCGGAGTCGCTTCCCCGCGACTGCGAGATGGACCCCTGCGGAACGCTATGGGTCGCCGAGGACGACCGGCAGCTTTCGGCGCTCGAGGAGAAGCGCGCGCGCTATGCCGGTCACGGCATCGCTTCCGAGCTCGTCGGACCGGCCGCCCTCGCGCGCCTCGAGCCGAACCTGCGTCCGCTCGCCGGCGCGCTCCGCGTCCCGGGGGATTCCGTTCTGTATCCGCCGGCCGCCGCGCGCGCTCTCCTCGAATCGGCGCTCCGCCGGGGCGCCGAGCTTCGGGAAGGGATCGCGGTCCGCGCGATCGAGCCCGGCGGCGCCGAGACTTCGGCGGGCGCGCTCCGCGCGCCGGTCGTCGTCAACGCCGCCGGCACGCGAGCGCCGGAGCTCACGCCGGGGCTCCCGATCGTCCCGCGGAAGGGGCATCTCGTCATCACCGACCGGTACCCGGCGTTCTGCCGACACCAGATCGTCGAGACCGGATACCTGGCGAGCGCGCACGCGATGACGGCCGAGTCGGTCGCGTTCAACGTCCAGCCGAGAGCGACGGGGCAGCTCCTCGTCGGATCGTCGCGGGAGCTCGTCGGGTGGGACGCCGCGATCAACCGGCGCATCGTCTCGAAGATGCTCGCGCGCGCCTTCGAGTTCATCCCGTCTCTGGCGCATCTATCGGCGATTCGCGCCTGGACGGGGTTCCGGCCGGCCACGCCCGACAAGCTGCCGCTCGTCGGACGGTGGAAGCCGATGGAGGGAGTCTGGATCGCCGCGGGGCACGAAGGACTGGGGATCACGACGGCGCTCGCGACGGGCCGCCTCCTCGCGGATCTCATCGCGGGCCGCGAGCCGGCGATCGACCCGCTCCCCTACGACCCGAACCGTTCGACGCCGGGAGCGGACGCGTGAGCGACCCGGCTTCCCGGGTCTCGATCGTCGTGGATGGCCGGACGATCTCCGCCGAGGAAGGAACGACCGTCGCGGCGGCCCTCGTCAACGCCGGCGTCGCCCGGTTCCGCGGCTCGGTTTCGGGCGAGCCCCGCGGCCCGCTCTGCGCGATGGGGATCTGCCACGAATGCCGCGTCGCGATCGACGGCGTCGCGCATCGCCGATCGTGCCTCGTGGAGGTCGCCTCCGGCATGAGGATCCAAACGGGTGGCTGACGTGCTGACGGCCGACGTCGCCGTCGTCGGCGCCGGACCCGCGGGCGTGGCCGCGGCCGCAACGGCGGCGGCGGCCGGAAAGCGCGTCTTCTTGATCGACGAGGCGCCGAGACCGGGCGGACAGATCTGGCGGCATCGCCCGGGCTCCCCTCCTCCGCGCGCGCGCCGCTGGCTCGGCCGGCTCGCTCGCTCCGGCGCGGTCCGCATCCCGGGCGCGGCGGTCTACTCGGTCTCGGAAGGCTTCTCGGTCCTCGCCGAATCCCCGGCGGGGCCCGTCGCGGTCTCGGCCCGCGCGGTGGTCCTCGCGACCGGCGCGCGCGAACGCTTCCTTCCCTTCCCGGGCTGGACCCTTCCGAACGTGATCGGCATCGGGGGAACGCAGGCGCTCCTCAAGTCGGGAGCGTCGTTTTCCGGGAAGACGGCCGTCCTCGCCGGATCGGGGCCGCTCCTTCTCCCCGTCGCGGCGTCGCTGGCGAACGGAGGAGCGCGCGTCGCGCTCGTCGCCGAGCAGGCGCCGCGCGCCTCGGTCCTGCGCTTCGCGGCGGGACTCTGGCGCGAGCCGCGCGCGCTGGCCGACGCCCTCTCCTTTCGGCGCGCCTTCGCGGGGACGCCGTATCGCTTCGGAACGTGGGTCGTGGAAGCGCGAGGAGACGGGCGGGTCGAAGAGGCCGTCCTGACCGACGGAGGACGGACCTGGAGCATCGCCTGCGACGTCCTCGCGACCGGCTTCGGGCTCGTGCCGGCTACCGAGCTCGCGCGGCTCCTCGGCTGCCGGTTCGACGGCGAGGCCATCGCCGTCGATTCTCTCCAGCGGACGTCGGTCTCGGGACTCCTCTGCGCCGGCGAGCCCACCGGAATCGGCGGCGTCGAAAAGGCGCTCGTCGAGGGGGAGATCGCCGGGTGCGCGGCCGCAGGACGGACGCCGCGGCGCACTCTTATCGCCTCGGCCCGCCGCCGGCGCCGATACGCGGAGTCGATCGCGAGGGCGTTCGCTCCCCGCGCCGAGCTGCAGGAGATCGTCCGGAGCGACACGATCGTCTGCCGGTGCGAGGACGTGCCGCTCGGCGCGCTCGAACCCGGGTGGTCGCCGAGGGAAGCGAAGCTCTACACGCGTGCCGGAATGGGCCCGTGCCAGGGGCGCGTGTGCGGTCCGGCGCTGCGATACCTTTTCGGTTGGGAATCGGATAGCGTTCGCGTGCCGGTCACGCCGGTTTCTCTGGAAACCTTGATGGGCGCCGGAGCGAACGCTCCGCAGGAGAACCGATGAAGCAGGGCGACTGGAATGGCGTCTTTCCCGCGATCACCACCCCGTTCCGAGACGGCCTCGCCGTGGACTTCGACTTCCTCGGAGAGCACGTGGCCTGGCTGCTCGACAAGGGGTGCGCGGGAATCGTCGCCCTCGGCTCGCTCGGCGAGGCCGCGACACTCTCGTTCGACGAGAAGCTCGCGGTCCTCGAGACTTGCCGCGCGGCGGCGAAGGGAAGGGCGCCGATCGTCGCGGGGATCGCGGGGCTCTCGACGGCCGAGTGCGTCGCGCTCGCCCGGGGCGCCGAGAAGAGCGGCTGCGACGGGCTGATGGTCCTTCCCGCGTACGTCTACCGCGGAGACGCCAGGGAGACGGAAGCGCACGCCGCCGCCGTGCTCGATGCCACGCCGCTCTCCTGCATGCTCTACAACAACCCGATCGCCTACGGCACCGATTACCTCCCGGGGCAGATCGCGAGCCTCGCGCGCCGCCACCCGAACCTGCACGCGGTGAAGGAATCGGCGGGAGACGTCCGGCGCGTGACGGCGATCCGGGAGCTGGCCGTCGACCGGCTCGCGCTCTTCGTCGGCGTCGACGACCTGATCGTCGAGGGGATCGCCGCCGGCGCCGTCGGATGGATCGCCGGCCTCGTCAACGCGTTCCCCGCGGAATCGGTGCTGCTCTTCGATCTGGCGCTCCGCGGAGACCACGAGGAAGCACGGCGCCTCTACGAATGGTTCCTGCCGCTCCTGCGCCTCGACACGGTCCCGAAGTTCGTCCAGCTGATCAAGCTCGTGCAGCAGGAGGTCGGCCGCGGGAGCGAGCGGGTCCGTCCGCCGCGGCTGCCGCTCGCCGGAGAGGAGCGGGAGGCCGCGTTCGAGATCATCCGGGCGGCGATCCGGTCGCGCGCGGTTCTGTAGCCCTAGGGCCGGCGCTCGCCGTGGACGGGCGCCGCGGAGGACGGGGGGACCGGAGCGATCTTCCGCACCGGCCGCTCGATCGCGATCCGGAACACGCCGCCGTTGGTCGCCGCGTAGAGGCTGCGCCCGTCGGCGCCCGCAGCGAGATCGGAAACGGCCGGGCTCGCGAGGCAGTCGCCGAACGGTTCCCAGTGCTCGCCGCGATCGAGGCTCCGGTAGACCCCGGCGCCCGTCGGGACGTAGAGCACCCCCTCGTGGGCAACCAGCTTCAAGGGAGGGAATTCCGTACCGCGCGGGAAGTCGGCGGCCGCTTCCGTCCAGTGCGCTCCGCCATCGTCGCTCCAGACGACGCGCCGCGTGCCCGCGTCGAGCCCATAGATCGGGCCGAATGACCGGCGGTCGAACGCGAGCGAGAAGATCGGGGACGGTGCCGTTCCGGCGACTCGCCAGGTGATCCCGCCATCCTCCGAGACCAGGAAATCGGCTCCCTGGCCAGCCACCGACTCCGCGTACACGCGGGCCGAGTCGCGGGGATCGACGCCGGCGAGGCCCGCCGGGACCGGAAGCGCGAGCTTCTGCCAAGTGTCGCCGTCATCCGTGCTCCGGAAGATCGCGTCATATCCGCCGGTGTAGAGCGCGCCGTCGTCGGCGACCGCGAGGAAGACTGCGCAGCTGTCCGCCCCTCGGCAGGCCGTGACCGCTGGCGGAAGCGATCCGTCGAGCGACGACCAGGTCTCTCCGCCATCCCGGCTCCGGGAGAGACGTGCGGTCTCGGAGCTCGTCGCGTACACGAGCCCTGGCCGGTCCCGCGGCGCATAGACGGCCCGCAGCGGGTCGTCGAATCCGAGCGTCGACCGCTGCTCCCATCTCGGCGCGCCGTCGGTGGAAGCGAAAAGGTCCGGTAGGGTCACGTCCCCGCGCACGAACGCCCCGGCATAGACGGCGTCCGCGGCGACGGCGACGCCGGCGAAGGAGGTTCCCCGCAGACCGGCATCCGAGAGCTGCCAGGAAGAACCCCCGTCGTCGCTCCGATACAGCCCGTCGCCTGCGGCGGCGAGCACGGCGGAATCGAACGGATCGACCGAGAGGCCGAGGATCCGCAGACTCGCCAGACCGGCGTTCGACTGCACCCAGTGTGCGCCGCCGTCGGATGACCGAAAGACGCCCGAGCTAAGTTCCCCCGCGTAGACCACCTCCGGATGCCGCGGATCGGCCGCCAGAACCCAGACAACGTCGTCTGACGGCAGGCCCGCGCCGGACGGCGACCAGTGGGCGCCGGAGTCGCCGCTCGCGACGACCGGGCCCGCGAAGAACGATGCGAGCACGGCGGACGACGAGAACGCGCCGGCGAGGGAAGTCGCCTGCGAGAAGATCCCGTTCGTGGCGACGAGCGACCAGCTGTCGCCGCCGTCCGACGTGCGATACACGCCGCAGCTCGAAGCCGCGAGGACCGCGCCCTGGAGGACGAGGAGCGAGTGGACCGCAACTGGAAAGTCCCCTGGACACAGCGGGGGTGACGCGGCCTCAAACGTTTCGCCTCCGTCCATGCTGCGGAAGAGCCCGTCATTCGCGGCGCCGGCGTAGATCCGCGTCGGATCGGAGGGATCGACGGCCACAGCCAGGAAGCCGTCGTCGGGGCCGCCCGCGACGAGCGACCACGTCCCCCCTCCATCGATGCTTCGGAAGAGCCCGCCGTACGTTGCGGCGAAGAGGACGGGAGGCGGCGGAGGATCGACGGACTGCGGCACGACCGCGAGCCCGAGCACGATCGCGTCGCCGAGCTCGCACCCGGTCTCGGCCCAGGTCCGTCCGTGGTCGTCGCTTTGGAAGATGCCCGCCCGGTTTCCGCCGTAGACCGCGCCGGGCGGGTTCGGGGAAAACGCGATCGCCTCGAACGTCCCGCCGTACGGACCGTGCGTCTCCCAGGTCTGTGCCGAAGCAAACGCGGCGAAGGAGAGACATGCCGCGATCACGAGCGGCGGCCGCCGGAGAAACATCGATTTATCTTGCTCCGGGGGTCCGGAAACCGGTAGAGGAATCTTGCTCATTCGCGAGGTTCCACCCTCTTTTGTCCAGGCGATCGGGACTTCAGCGGTCGTCTCTCGCGACCCGGAACCCGAGGCTGAATCCCTTGTCCGCGGGATCGTGGGAGTACCGCGCCGCGCACCGGCAGCTCGCGGCGTCGAAGTACCAGCTTCCGCCGCGGATGACCTTCTTGGGCGCCGATGCCGGCCCGACCGGATCGACGGCGTCGCCGGGCGGATACGGAGCGTAGCCGTCGGCGCACCACTCCCAGACGTTTCCGCGCATGTCATAGAGGCCGTGCCGGTCGGGCGGAAAGCTCGCTACCGCCACCGGCCGGCCGAGATAGCGGCCCGGGCGCCCACCCCGGACGGGATAGCGGGCATCGAAATTCGCGTGGGCATCGTCGATCCGGGCGGCGTCGGGTCTCTCCCCCGTCCGGCACGCGTATTCCCATTCGGCTTCGGTCGGGAGGCGGAAGCCGCCCCCGGCCGCCTCGTTGAGCTTACCGAGGAAGCGCTCGACGTCGTGCCACGTCACGTTCTCGACCGGGCACCGCGGGCATCCGCCGAACCGGCTCGGGTTTGCGCCCATCACGCGTGTCCACTGCGACTGGGTGACCTCCGTGCGGCCGAGCCAGAAATTCCGGGAGATCGTGACCCGGAGCGGGGTCTCGTCCGCGGCGCGCCCCGGCTCCCCCGCTTCGCTTCCCATGAGGAACGTCCCCGCCGGAATCCGGACGAGGGGAATCCCGGCGACGGTCGTCCGGGCCGCGGGTTTCGCCGCGACCCCAATCGACGCGGGAAGCGCGAGCCCAATCGACGCGGGAAGCGCGAACGCCGCCCCGATCACCGTCCGCGGATCGTCTTCTCGACGTCGGCCGCCTCGCGCGGCGCCGCGCAGGAGAGGCATTCCATCCCCGACGGCGTGACGAGCACGTCGTCCTCGATCCGGACGCCGATGTTCCACCATTTCGGATCGACGTCCTTCGCGTGCTCCCGGATGTAGATCCCGGGCTCGACCGTGAACGCCATCCCCGGCTCGAGCCGGGTCTGCGCGAGCGAGTAGCGCTCGATGCGCGGCGCGTCCGGATTCGTGAATCCGTAGCTCCCCACGTCGTGGACGTTCATCCCGAGCCAGTGGGACGAGCCGTGCGGGTAGAAGGCGGCGTACGCGCGCGTCTGGATGATCTCCGCGCGCTCGCCGTGGAGGATCCCGAGCTTCATCAGGCCGTCGACGACGACCTCCACCGTCGCGTCGTGCACCTCGTGGAAGGCGGCGCCCGGACGGATCCTGGCGAATCCCGCCTTCTGGGCG
>DATFVB010000097.1 GCA_035260525.1 Thermoanaerobaculia bacterium | reverse complement strand
CGTATCGGGCGGCGTCGTCGCCAACAACTACGTTCGCGACCCGCAGATCATCCGGCAGGTCTCGGCCGCGTCGGTCATGCGCGGGCCGATTCCGGTGGTCCCGACGGCTTCCTCGCTGCGGATCGCCGCGGTCGCCTCGCGTCCGGCGCCCCGGCCGCCGGCGAAGATCCAACAGCGCGCGGTCGTGACGCGGGTCGCACCGCCGCCGGCTCCCGCGCCGTTCCAGACGAAGGTTCGCGTGATCCAGGAAAATCGCGGCGCTCCGGTCGCGCCGCGCGCCGCGGCGCAGTTGTCGATCCAGGCGCACGAAGGCGCCCGCGCCGCGGCTCCGGTGCGCCCCGCCTCGGTCGAGGGAGGCGCGGTCGGCCTGACTCCCAAGCGCCCCGACGCGAAAGTCCGGCCGAAGGCGGTCACCGCGCCCCGAGGCAAGGCGCTCGCCACGCGGGAACGTCCCCTCGTCGCGAATCCGACGGCCGTCGATTCGAAGGGCGCCCAGGCCCCGGCGCGCATCGCGCCGGGCGCGGTGGCGCGTCCCGAAGGAGCCGCTCCGCGTCCGGCCGCCCCGCCGGCGGTTGCCGCCCCCCCGCCTCCGGCTCCGGAGTCGTGGCGACAGCGCGTTCCGCCGGGGCAGCAGAAGAAAGCCGCTCCTTCCGAGCGCCCGGTGACGCCGCCCAGGCGGGAAGCGCCGCCGAGCGCCGTGGAAACGACGACTCCTCCTCCGCCCGCGGAGCGCGCCGCGCCGCCGGAAACTCGTCGCGTGCCTCCGCGGCGCGCGGCTCCGCCTCCGGCGCGGACGACCGAATCGGCGCCGCCGCCCGCGCGCGAGACGCCGCCTCCGGCTCGCCGGCAGGTGACGCCGCCGCCCGCGCGCGAGACGCCGCCTCCGGCGCCGCGGACGACCGTCGCCCCGCCCGAGCGCCGCGCGGCTCCGCCTCCCCGCGTCGAGGGGCAGAAGCCGGCCGTCCGAGCCCAGCCTCGGGGGAAAGCGCCGGAGAAGGACAAGGGGAAGGACAAGAAGAAGAAGGAAGAGCCTCCTCCTCCGCCCCCGCCTTCTCTCTGATCGCGCGGTGTTCGACGAAAACGCCCGCTTCGGCGGGCGTTTTCTTTCGGGCGTCTTCCGTGCCGAGTTGAGCGACGCGCCGCGTTCGCTTCAACTGTCTTCCGTGCCGAGTTAAGCGACGCGCCGCGTTCGCTTCAACTCGGCAAGATTACTTCGGCTCGATCGACAGGTGGAGCTTCGCGCTCTTCGCGCTCACGATGTCGAGCGTCCGCATCCGCACCCAGACGCGGATGTTGTCGTCGAGCTTTCCGGCGTCGACGGTGTCGCTCTTGTCCCCCTTGCCGACGATCGATCCGTCCTTGCCGATGACCTCGACCGCGATCCGCATCTTCGCCTTGCGGTGCTCGTCGCGATTCTCGACGGTGAAATGCCAGAACGTCAGGTGCCTGTCGTTGAGGTCCTTCGTCTTCGCCTTCTCGACGTCGTCGGCGTCGGGATAGTGCTGGATCTCCAGCGTGTCGATCTTCGCCTTTTCCGAGGAGAAATTGATCTTCACGACCTGGTCCCGCTTCGGCATCGGAATGGTCTTTTCGGTTTCCGCGGCGCCGAGAGCCGCCGCCGCCGCGACCGCGGCCGCCGCGATCAGAAGCTTCTTCATACGGGCTCCTTTCGTCGGGCGCAGTCTACTGCGGCGACCGGCCCGCGAATCGGGCATAATTCGGAAATGGGAGAACCCGAAGAGCCCCGCGAGACCCACGTCGTCGACGTCTTCATGATGTCGGTCAAGTGCGGCAACTGCGACCACTACCAGACGATCGTGAGCTTCGAGAAGCGCGGCGAAGTGAACGTCTACACCTACGAGTGCGACTGGGACGCTTCTCCCGACTGCGATCCGAACGTCACCCGCACGATCGTCGAGGTGCCCCAGCACATCGACAACTCCACACGGCGCCACGAGGAGGTGTCTTACCCGGAGAAGCCGGGCGAAGAGGCCCCTTGACGCGGCGGATCGCCGTCCGTCTGCTTCGGATTCGACCGGCGCCTGGAGGCGCTGCGGTCGCGGCTCATTTCTTCTTGCGGACGACGGGCTTCGCGTCCACGGCGATCGAGCGGATTCCGTTCTTCCCGACGGCGCGCACCGCAAAGAAGTCGTTGTCGATCGGAAGCGGGAGCTCGTAGCTTCCCGGGGACGGCGCTTCGCGCAGGACCTTCCAGTACGGCTCGGTCGTGTCGCGCGCGAGGATCTCGAACCCCTTCCTTTCGGGGTCGTCGGGCGCGGAGAAGCTGAGCGTCGCGCGGGGCGCCACCGCTCCCTCCACGGTCGCCTCCGAAGGCGGCGCGGGGGAGTCGGCGAGGCGGTCGATCGACTCGGCGTTCTTCTGCGCGACCGAGGCGAGGAAATCGAAATCCATGAACTTCTGGAGATCGCCGTACTCGACGCCGTTTTCCGTGCGCACGGTCTGGTGCTGGTGCCGGTAGTCCTCCTTCGGCTCGGTGAAGCGGACGGCGGGGAGACCCGCCCCCACGAACGGAAGGTGATCGCCGCCGCGGCCGAACCGGTCCTTCCGGAAGACGGGGCGCACGCCCCCGACGAACTCGTCGATCCACATCCCGAGCTCGCGCGACGGCGTGAACGCGTCGGTGTCGCAGAAGACCCGCGGCCGGCGGTCGGAGGAGCCATTGGTCGCGCCGACGATGTCGTTGTTGAGCATCGCGCCGACTTCGTATCCCTGCGCGCGCGCCCACTCGAGGAGACGCTTGCCCCCGAAAAGCCCCTGCTCCTCTCCGGATACGGCCGCGAAGACGACCGTCGCGCGGTGGGGACGCCTCGCGACGAGCCGCGCGGACTCGAGCGAGACGGTCGTCCCGGACGCGTCGTCGTCGGCGCCCGGAGCGTCGCAGTCCGCGCTCATGAAGTCCGAGCAGATCGAGTCGAAGTGGCCCGAGACGAGAATGGCGGTCTTCCTTCGCGCCGGGTCCGTTCCGTCGACGACGAGATAGACGTTCTGGAGGGCGGCGGGCCCGTGCGTCCTCTCGTTGGACGCCTCGAAAGGGTCGATGACCACCCTTCCGGCCGCCGGAGCCGCGGCGCGGAGGAACGCGGAGATGCGGTCGCGCGCGCAGCCGATCCCGCGTTTCGGGTCGGTCCACGACGAGAGGGACTGGCGCGTGCCGCAGGCGACGAGATCGGCGTCGATTCGCCGCACCTCCTCGGCGGCGGGAACCGGGACGGCCGCCGGCGGCTCGGCGGCGAAGGCCGCCGGGGCGAGGAGGAACGGAACGAGGAAGGCCCTCCGGATGCTTTTCTTCATCCCGTCAATCTACCGCAGGTCCGCCTGCCGGACTTCCTTCCCATCCTTCGCAGCCGAGGACGGGGAGCCGCGGGAACCGGGCGAACCGCGGATCGGAGAACGACCGGTCGCAGCGCCAGAACCGCGAGCCACGAGCGGAGACGAGCCGCGTCGCGTGGCGGCAGCCGGCGCAGAGTCCCGCCGTTTCTTCGTCTTCCGGTTCGAGGGTGTTCGCGGTCAATCCCGCTGGAGGAGGAGCTCGGCCGCGAGCGTCCCCTGACAGATCTTCACCACCGAACCGGCGATCGAGACGCCGCCGTCGGCGCCGATCTCCGCGTGGAGACGCCCGCCCGGCATCTCGACATCGAGAACCGGCCCGGCGAGGCCCAGCCGGTGGACCGCGGCGGCCGCCGCGGCGGTGCTGGTCCCCGAGGAGAGCGTGTACCCGGCTCCGCGCTCCCAGATCTCCATCCGGATGTTGTCCCGGTCGATCACCTGGACGAACTGGACGTTCGTTCGCGCCGGGAAGCGCGGGTCGATCTCGATGAGCGGTCCGGAGAGGCAGGCTTCGTCCGCGGAGATCCGCGGAAGCACGATGACGCAGTGCGGGTTGCCGACGGTCACGCCCGTGAACCGATACGTCCGGTCGCCGGCGCGGATCTCCTCGTCGACCACGTCCCGGAGCGGGCCGGCCACCGGGATGTCGGCGCTCGAGAAGCTCGGGCGGCCGAGGTCGAGCGAAACGCGGGCGCCGCGCGACTCGACCGCGGCGCGGGAGACGCCGGCCGCCGTCTCGATCTCGACCGGTTCGTCGTTGATGTAGCCGCTGTCCCAAAGGAAACGCGCGAAGATGCGGACGCCGTTGCCGCTGATCTCCGCCTCGCTTCCGTCCGGATTGAAGATCCGCACCGCGTAGCGCCGTTTCTCGGGCTCGATCGTGGCCCAGAGGATGCCGTCGGCCCCGACGCCGGTGTGCGGCCGGCAGACGCGGCGGACCTCTTCGCGGCCGAGCTCGCGGTCGAAATGCGACGAGGCGAGAACGAGATAGTCGTTCCCGAGGGCGTGGTATTTCGCAAATTGCATCGGGGACCCCCGGCCGGTGGGGATTTTACGCTTTTTCGACGGGGCCGCCGAGCCCGGCCGGCGAGACGGCGCGGTCCGCGCGGAGCGCCGCCCCGGGCGGCGGTGGAATTGACTCGGCGGCGCCGATCGCACAGAATCCGCGGCCTCATGACGCTCCGCACGATTCGGGCCGGCGAGCTCGCCGAGAGCCTGTTTCCCCGTTTCGTCGACGAGCTCGCGGAGCGGCTCGACGACCCCGCGCTCGACCGGAACGAGACGGTGCGCGACACCCTCCGGGAGCTCTACGGCGCCTCCGGAGGCGGGAATTCGCTCGCTGCGCAGGCGGTCGCCGCCTCGTTCGACCCGCGCAACGCGACGCTCGAGGCGGAGTACTACCGGGAGCTCGACCCGGCGAAATGGGCCCCCGTCAAGCCGCTCCTCTGGTTCTGGCAGATGTTCGACCATTCCCCCGTCGGGCGCAACGTGCTGCTCGGGACGCGGATGCGCGCGATGCTCGCGCGGCGCGTCTTCCGCCGATGCGGGAAGAACGTGCGGATCTTCCACGAGTGCGAGTTCTCGTTCGGCTACAACCTGTCGGTCGGCGACGACGTGACGATCCACCGCAACGTGCTGATCGACGACCGCGGCGAGGTCGTCGTCGGCAACAACGTGTCGATCTCCGACTTCGCGAACGTCTATTCCCACGCGCACGCGGTCGAAGACATCAACGACGTGTCGCTCGGCCGGACGATCATCGGCGACAACACCAGGATCACCTACCACTCGACCGTGTTCTCGGACGTGAAGATCGGACACGACGCGATGCTCGGCTCGCACGGCGTGGCCAACAAGGACATCCCGGACTTCGAGATCTTCGGCGGCGTGCCCGCCCGGAAGATCGCCCAGAAGAAAGGGCATCCTTGAAGCGGAAGCGGAGTCGTTTGCCGACCGCCGAGTTGAAGCGGACGCTTCGCGCCGCTTAACTCGGCTACCGAAAAGGCCCCCCACCATGGGAACCGGCGCAAGCGAGGGGCATTGGTCGCGCTCGGCCGGTAGAATCCTTCCGTGCTGCGCGACCTGTCGATCAAGAACCTCGCGATCGTCGAAGACGTCACGCTCGAGCTCGGCGAAGGATTCACCGCGATCACCGG
>DATFVB010000096.1 GCA_035260525.1 Thermoanaerobaculia bacterium | reverse complement strand
GGGAATCTCGCGAAACGGGATGTCGAACCTTCGGGCGACCGGCGCGAGGTCGGGGTGGTTGCCGACGACGACGGGAACGTCGACGCGCCATTCTCCCGAACGGCACCGCGCCAGGATGTCGTCGAGGCAGGCCGGGTCCTTCGACGCGAAGACCGCCATTCGCGGGACTTCGTTCGAATCGTGGAGCGACCATTCCGTGTCGGCGGCTCCTTCCACGATAGCGCCGACCCGATCGGCGATCTCGGAATCCGTCAGCGTGAATTTCGAGACGTCCCACTTCAGGCGCGTGAAGTACTGCTGATCCTCGGGATCGACGAACTGATCGTGATAGAGGATGCGCCCCCCGTGGTCGTACACGAGCTCGGTCAGCCGCGCCGCCAGGCCGCGGCGAAGGGGACACTGGAGCAGCAGGATGAGCGATCGGGACTCGTCGCGATTCGGCTCGTCGGTCATGGGTGATTCCGTCCTTTGATCCGGCGAGCATCATATCGGGACGGCCGTCGCCGGGGCGGCGCCGAGCCTCTTTCTTCGCTCCCGCCTGCGGCCGACGCGGAATCGAGGAGTTGGCGGTGAACGCCGCGTTTCGACAGATCGACCAAAGATGGACACCGGCCGGCGGCACGGAACTGACCCCGGGCCTTAAAATCTCGTCATTCCATGAGCCGAGCCCGCTGCGCTCTCTTCGTTTCCTCGCTGCTCGTCTGGGCTTCGACCGTCCACGCCCTCTCGTTGTGGGCGAACGTCGCCGATCCGGTGTTCTCGAGGATCGACCAGAAATCGTTGCCGCATCCCGCCGTCTACGCGGTGACCCAGGATGCGGCCGGCTTCATCTGGGTCGGCACGCCGGCGGGCCTCTCCCGCTACGACGGCTACCATTTTCGAAGCTACCGGACGGATCCGAATGCTCCGTCCGGAGTCGAGTCCCTCCTCTCGGATCCGGACCGGAAGCTCTGGATCGGTACGCTCTCGAGCGGGCTTCTTTGCCTCGATGAATCCACCGGAACGTTCCGCGCCTGGCACGCCGACCCGACGGGCCGGACGGGCCCGAGGAGCGCCACGATCATTGCCCTGGCAAGGGCGCCGGGGGGCCTTCTCTGGGTGGGGGGCGACAGCGGTCTCGACTCCTTCGATCCCGCGACCGGACGATTCGAGCGCGCCGATCTGGCGGACGCGGGCGAGGCGCAACCACGCGTGGAGGCGCTTCTCGTCGACCGGGGGCAGACGGTCTGGGCGGCGACCGTCCACGGGCTGTACTTTCGCCCGCCTCGCGAGAAGACGTTTCGGCGCTTCGTTCCGGACGGCGCCGGGGATTTCATCGCGCGCGGGTTCTTCAGCCTGTACGAAGACGCGGCGGGCCGTCTCTGGATCGGATCCGTCGACGCGGTATTCGTTCTGAGCGCGGAGCGCCGCGTCGAGCGAACCTACACGTCCGGCAAGGACCCTTCCGCGCTGCCCCGCGGCGAGCAATGGGGCGTGATCGAGGTGAACCCCGGCGTTTTCTGGGTCGCGTGCTACGACGGCGGCATCTCGATCGTCGACGACGCGGAGCAGCGCGTTCGCCGGATCGCGATCGACCGGGCGGATCCGGGCGGTCTCACCCCCGGCGACGTGTGGCAGTTCTTCCGGGATCGGTCGGGGCTGATCTGGATCGCCAACGGCCCGGGAGGCCTGCTCGTGCACAATCCCGCCAACCGCGGCATCGACGAGCTCTCCTCGAGCGACAGAGGGTCGGGAGCGGGCGACATCGGTGCGCGCGCCGTCGCGTCCGCACCCGACGGAAGTCTCTGGCTCGGCGGATCGGACAAGGTGGTTCGGATCGACCCGCGAACGGGCTCATCCCGTTCGTTCACGGTCCCGAATCACCCGAGCGTGCAGACGCTCGCGAGCGGCGCGGACGGAACGCTGTGGATCGGAACGATGCACGGCGTCTGCCGTCTGGTACCGGCGGGCCGCGAGGTCGAATGCCCGTACGAGCATCTCGACCGCGTGTTCTCTCTCGTCGAGAGCCGCGGGACGCTCTGGGTCGGGACCGGCTCCGGACTGGCCGCGCTGGACGAGCGAAGCGGCAACGTCGCGCGATACCGGCGCGGCGATTCTCCCGAGACGCTTTCGAACGACTTCGTCACCACGTTGTACGCGGATCGCGCGGGCCGGATCTGGGCCGGAACCCGGAACGGCCTCGACCGCATCGACCCCGGCACGGGGCGCGTCGTGCGATTCGTCCACGATCCGCGGAACCCGAGCTCCCTGGGGCCGGGGGCCGTCAGCTCGATCGTCGAGGACCGCCGCGGACGGATCTGGGCGAGCGCCGTCGGGGGACCGCTGAACGTGCTGACGGAAAGAGCCGGCGGGGGCGCCGACGTTCAGCGCCTCGGCGCCGCCGAAGGTCTGCCCGAGCACGTCGATGCTCTCGCGGCAGGCCCGGACGGCCGAATCTGGGCGAGCGCGACCAACGCGCTTGCGAGCATCGACTCGGACGATTTCCGCGCGCAGATTCTCGGCCCGGCGGAGGGCATCCAGGAAGCCGAGTTCTGGACCGGCGCGGTCGCCGTTTCGCGCGACGGGGCGATTTTCTTCGCCGGGACCCGCGCCGTCACGGTGATCGAGCCGGGAGCGAGCGCGGAGTGGAGCTATTCGCCTCCGGTCGCGGTCACGGCGCTCAAGGTCGACGGCCGGACCGTTTCACGCCCGGGCGGTCTTCGCGGTCCCCTCGAGCTGCCTGCCGGCGCGCGCGATGTCACGGTCGAGTTCGCGGCGCTCGACTACTCGGCGCCCGAACGGCTCCGCTACGCATACCGGCTCGAAGGGTACGACCGCGGATGGATCGACGCGGACCCGGCGCACCGCGTCGCGACGTACACCAATCTGGCTCCGGGAACGTACACGCTGCGCGTGCGCGGCACGAACCGGCGCGGCGTATGGAGCTCGAGCGCCATCGCGCTCGTCCTGCGCGCTTTGCCGGCATGGTACGAGACGTGGTGGTTCCGATCGCTCCTCGGCGTGCTCCTCGCCGTGGCGATCTTCACGATCGTTCGGGCGCGCACCGGAGTCCTGCGCCGGCGCGCCGAACGCCTGGAGGGGATCGTCGCGGAGCGGACGAGCGAGCTCGCGAGGGCCAACGCGGCGCTCGAGGACCTGACGATCACCGACCCGTTGACGGGGCTGAAAAACCGCCGCTTCCTCATGCAGCGCATCGACGACGACGTGGCGCTCGCGCTCCGTCAGGGGACCGACCTCGTGTTCTTCCTGGTCGACATCGACCATTTCAAGAAGGTGAACGACGAACTCGGCCATTCGGCCGGCGACCGGATTCTCGCGCAGATGCGCGAGCGGCTGGAGTCGGTCTTCCGTTCGTCGGACTACGTGCTTCGCTGGGGCGGGGAAGAGTTCCTCGCCGTCGCGCGCGGAAGCTCCCGCTCCGACGCGGCCGAGATCGCGGAGCGGCTGCGCACCGAGGTTTCGGAGCGCCCGTTCCTGCTCGACGGAGGACAGGCTCTGGCGAAGACCGTGTCGATCGGGTTCGCGGCGTTGCCGTTCGTGCCGTCGGCTCCGCGCGCCATCGCGTGGCCGCAGGTCGTGGAGCTCGCCGACCAGGCGCTCTATCGCGCCAAGAGCGGCGGGAGGAACACGTGGGCCGGCCTCGCCGCCACGGCGGGCACGGATCCGGGGGAGCTGTCCCGACGACTGGCGGCATCCTCCGAAGATGCCGTGGGCGACGGCGCGCTGGAGATCATCGGTCCGAAGCCAGGTCCGAACTCGGCGCAGATCGCGTAAGCCGCGGGATGCCCCGGCATCCCTCGCGGGACGCCGGCTCTCGTCTGGGCGCGACTCACGCTCCTGCGGGGAGTCGCGGCCGGCTCCAAACCGACAGCGTGAGACCGGCGACCATGAGCACGAGAAGCGAGAGGTTCACGTAGACGCCGGGCGGGTGCCCCGTCCGGACGATGGGCATGACCTGAAGAATCAGTTTCCGGCTCAGGTGCTCCACCAGGAGGACGGTGAACATCAACGGAACGAGAGCGCGATATCGCGCCAGGATCACGACGCACAGCAGGCAGATCATGAACTGGGAAAGTCCCCAGAGCGCAAATTGGGTGATGACCATTCGCGCGCCATCCGGCGTGAACGAGTCGAGAGGGATGCCGTCGGCGCCCCTGGCGACCTCGCCGCCGTTGAAAATGGAGTTGAGGCTGATCGTCGTCTTCAGGAAGACGAGCAGGGGAAAGAGCCAGAGCGCGAGCCGCGAGCCGTGATACGCGTTGTCGGCATGTTTGGGAAAGAGTCGTTCGAGCATGGGTCTCATGGCGTCGGCTCGGAATTCGGAGGCGGTCCGCCGGCCCAGCGATCACGAAACCGCCGCCGGAATTCTTCCCGCTCCTCGGCCGTCATTCGCACCCAGCCGCCCCGCTCCCGCCGCCAGGAACCGACGCGGCGGTAACCGCGGCCGAGACCGGAGCGGCCGAAGAGAATTCGGCAAAGAGCCAGCACCCCGACGGCCTGCCAGAACGTGAGGAGCCGCCACCCGAACAGGGTCGGCAGCAGCCAGTTCCACAGGAGCATCACCAGCGCGCCGCCGACGGCGATGAAGACCGCCATCCCGACGATCGCCGCCGGGACGATGAAGATCAGTTTCTTTCTCATTCGGTGCTCCTCAATTCTTCGTCAACTCGTCGTGAATGCTGCGCAATCGCTCTCGCAGACGAAGCACCGCATAGCGCTTGCGCGAGAGCAGCGTATTGACGTTGACGCCGCTCTCCGCCGAGAGCTCCTTGAAGCTCCGACCCTCCAGCTCGTGGGCGACGAACACTTCGCGCTGCTCGTCGGGCAGCTCGTCGAGCGCGAGCACCAGCTCGTCGAAGAGCACGCTCCTCAGGTAGAGCGCCTCCGGCCCGGCATCGGGCGAGGGCAGGAGATCTTCGATCCGCAGCGGCTCGCCGTTCTCGTCCTCCCCAGCCGTGTCGGTGAAGATCTCCGCCTTTTTCCGGCGGAAGAGGTCCGTGATCCGGTTGCGCGCCACGCGAAAGAGCCAGGCGGTCACGTGCTCGATCGGCATCAGCAGCCGGTTGGCTTCGACGAGGGCGGAGAGGACGTCCTGGAGCAGGTCTTCCGCGTCGGCCTCGTTTGGAACCCGTTTGCGGATGAAATGGCGCAGCCGGGACCGCTCTTCCGCGACGATCTCGGAGATTCGACGGTCTTGCTCGGTCATCGATGCTCGAATCATCCATCCATGGGTGTAGACGAACGGCGGAAGGAAATATTGCAGGGACGCGAAGCCGGGCCAGGCGGGCGGCGCCGGCCCGTCGGCCTCGCGCGGCGTTCAGGCCGGGAACCATCGGACCCGCCGGCTCGGCGGCTCCGTCACTTCTTCGCTTTGGCCGCCGGCGCCCGGAACGCCAGGTCGAACGAATACGCGATGTACGAGAGCTTCACGGGTTTCACCGTCGCGATGCGGCCCTCGATCCCGGAATCATCGATGAGGCCGACCGTGAGCGAGACGTTGCCGTCCTCGACCCTCCCGAGACCGACGCCGATTTCGTGCCCAGGGGCGTACAGCTTCCCGAAAGTGTTCGTGAGCTTTCCCTCCCGGCGCGAAAAGCTGAACGCGACGGCGTGGAGCTGCTTTTCTTCGACGAGCTTTTCCGGGATGAAGGGAATGGCGTCCGGCGGGAGGGGCTGATCGGAGAGGACCACGATCGGCTCGTCGGGATCGGTCTCGTCCAGATAGGCATGCGGGAGCTCGATCGCCTTGCCGTCGACCGTCAGGGTTCCGGACACCTCGCGGCCCGCGGATTCCGCGGCTCGCGCCTCGATGCCCGAACCGAGAGCGCAGACGAGGGCAATCAGGGCGGCGATCGAAACGATCTTCATCGTCCGATCTTACTTCGACGTTTCGCGCTCCGGCGGAAGGGGGCGCAAGTTCGTGCCGGAGCGCTCAGCCTCGTTCGGCGGGGTGGACGGGCAGCCGTCCGGCTTCCTCGGACAGTCGCCGGTGACGTTCCGGCGCGCCGGCACCGGGATAGATCACGGACTTCCACACGACGCGGATCTTCCGCGGCGTCGCGGCGCCGGCGCGCACGAGGTCAATCATGCCGCGCGCTCATTGCCAGCTCGCCGTTGGCGAGCACCCTCCGCGCCCGGGCGACGAGTCGCGCGGTCCGGTCCACATCCGTGTCCCGATCGATGTCGGCGGCGAACGTTGTCATGGCGGTCTCCGTCATTCCCACTCGCTGGATTACGGACGCGACGGCCGCGCCGTCCAGCCGTGACGGTTGCGGAACACGCCCGGCGGCGGGAACGGGACGATACCGGAACTCGCCGGCCGGGATTATCGAAATCTTGTGGGTTGCGTCGCGGGACACGCGCCCGGTCCCGGGCTGCGGGTCGCCCGCTCGAGCCCGTGCGCTCGATGCGCGCCGGGTTTAGACTGCGGCCGGAAGAGCGCGGGGTCGCCGGGGCGGCGATGCAGGCGAGAGCGCCGTCAGCGACGAGGCGTTTCCAGATGATGATCCCGCTCGTGGCGAAGAGCCTGGATCCGCGACGAAGGTGCCGTCGAGTCCGCCCCGCCCTCCGGCGGGCCTTTGGACGGGTGGGCTTCGCCTTCTCTCTGCTCGTCGCGGCGGACGCGCTCGCGGTCGATCCCGCGCTCGTCGCACTCGCGGCGAAGATCGAGCGGTTTCCCGCGACGCGCGGAAACGGCTCGGAGAGCGCGAGGCTCGGGGAGCTCTTCGAGCTCTCGTGGGAAGCGCGCATGCGGGAGATGCCCGATCTCGCGGCGGCGATCGGCTACCGCGGCGTCGACGACCGGCTCCCCGATTTCTCCGCCGAGGCGCTCGCTCTCGGCCATCGTCTCTCCCGTCTCGAGCTCGCGGCGCTCGAGTCCATCGATCGCGGGCGGCTCTCCCCGGTGGAGCGGCTCAACGACGATCTCGCGCGTCGCCGGCTCGCTCTCGAGGTCGAAGGGGAGAGGTTCGGGAGCCTCGATCCGTGGCGAAACGACTGGCTGCTCGTCGACCGGATGAACGACCGGATCTCCGGCGCGCTGGGCCTCGTCGGGCAGACGCCGGCTCGAACGGCGGCCGACTTCGAGAACGCGCTCACGCGCCTGCGCGCCTTCCCGCGGGTCGTCGACGAGGGAATCGGGAGGCTCACCGAAGGACTCGCGCGCGGCATCACTCCCCCGCGCGTCACGCTCCGGGACGTCCCCGAGCGGGTCGGCTCCCTCGTCCCCGCAGACGCGTGGCAGAGTCCGGCCCTGGAGCCGTTCCGGCACCTCCCCGGCTCGATTCCGGCGGCCGAGCGCGACCGGATACGGAACGAAGCGAAGACGATCTTCGAACGCGGCGTCGCGCCCGCTTTGCGCCGCTATCGGGACTTCCTCGAGCGGACGTACGTGCCGGGCGCCCGCGAGTCGATCGCGATGAGCGCGATGCCCGGCGGGGGCGACTGGTATGCGTGGCTTCTCCGGTACTACACGACGACCGGGCTGTCGCCCGCCGAGATCCACCGGCTCGGCCTCGCCGAGGTCGCCCGGATCCGTCGGGAAATGGACGCCGTGATCCGCGAAACCGGCTTCGCCGGCGATTTCCGTTCGTTCTCGACGTTCCTGCGGAGCGACCGCCGTTTCTTCTACGAGAAGCCCGAGGACCTCGTCTCCGGCTACCGCGACATCGCCAAGCGGATCGATCCGGAGCTGCTGCGGCTCTTCCGCCGGCTGCCGCGGCTTCCGTACGGCGTTCGGGCGATGGACGAGGCGGAAGCCGGTACCGCTCCCAGCGCCTATTACGACAACGGCTCGCTCGCGGCGGGGAAACCCGGCTGGCTCCTCGTGAACACGACCGCCCTCGCTTCGCGGCCGAAGTGGGAGATGGAGGCGCTGACGCTCCACGAGGCGGTGCCCGGCCACCACCTCGCTTACGCGCTTGCGGAGGAAACCGGCGGCCTTCCCGAGTGGCGGAAGTGGGACGTGTATCCCGCGTTCTCGGAGGGATGGGCGCTGTACGCCGAAGGTCTGGGTGAGGAGATCGGCATCTATCGGGACCCGTATTCGCGGTTCGGCCGGTTGAATCTCGAGGTCTGGCGGGCGATCCGGCTCGTCGTCGACACGGGCCTGCAGACGATGGGTTGGACGCGGGCACAGGCGATCGCGTACTGCCGCGACAACTCCGCGCGGAGCGACACCGACGTCGCGCAGGAGGTCGACCGGTACATCGTCCAGCCGGGGAGCGCGCCCGCCTACAAGATCGGAGAGAGGAAGATCCGGGATCTCCGGGCTCTCGCGGAGCGGGAGCTCGGCCCGGGCTTCGACGTGCGCGATTTCCACGACGCGCTGCTCGGGGGCGGGCAGCTCCCGCTCGACCTGCTCGAGAAGCGGATCCGCGAATGGATTGCCGCACGCAAGGGCGGCTCGGCGAGCTT
The DNA here is from genome assembly GCA_035260525.1 of Thermoanaerobaculia bacterium. Lineage (NCBI taxonomy): Bacteria > Pseudomonadati > Acidobacteriota > Thermoanaerobaculia > Thermoanaerobaculia bacterium. The sequence goes on along the minus strand of DATFVB010000096.1, from coordinate 32,476 downwards.
CGGACCGTGAAGACCGATCCGGTACCGCCGCCGGCTCGTCCCCGGACTCGCCCTCAGACGAGCTGCGATGCCGCCTTCTCGCACCGCTCCCGCAGGCGCGCGTCGCCGATCTCCTCCGTCCACGGAGCGAAGGCCTTCGTCGGCCCGCGCCATCGCAGCACGTCGACGTTCGCAAAGAGCGGCGCGTCGGTCCGGAGCGTGGCGAGGTTCTTGAAGAGCAGCGCGCGCTCGCGCTGCTCCCCCAGGACGTGGGGAGGGAAGGCCTCGATCGGGCCGTAGCGGTTGAGGAGCTTCGCCGCGCCGACGGCGCCGATGCCGCCGATTCCGGGATATCCATCCGCGGCGTCGCCGACCAGGGCGAGATAGTCGGCGATGAGGTCCGGCCCGACCCCGAACTTCTCCCGGACCCCGGCCGCGTCGCGAATCTTGCCGGCCCGCCGGTCGACCTGGACGACCCGGCTGCCGCGCACGCATTGCGCGAGGTCCTTGTCCGGCGTCCAGAGGCAGACTCTCTCCACGCGGGCATCCTTCGACGCGAGATACGCCGCGGAGGCGAGAGCGTCGTCGGCCTCGAGCTCGATCATCGGCCAGACGACGACTCCCATCGCCGCGAGCGCCTCTTCGAGGGGATGGAACTGAGCGAGAAGCGCCGGTTCGATTCCCTCCCCGGTCTTGTAGCCGGGCCAGAGGCGATTGCGAAAGGACTCGATCACGTGGTCGGTCGCGACGGCGACGTGCGTCGCCCCTTTCTCGATCGTCTCGAGCACGGTGTTCAGCACGCCGGCGACCGCGCCGAGCGGTCGATCTTTTCCTTTCGTGAATCGTCGAAGGCCGTAGAAGTGCCGGAACAGCTCGTACGTGCCGTCGAGGAGGTGGACGATCACCGGGGGAGCCTATCCCGCCGGGCGTCAGACGGTCAGGATCGATTCGGGGTACTGCTTGGCGGGTTCGAGACCGCCCACCATGTGGTAGACGGTGGCCTTGTCCACGATCAGATGGCCGTCGGGGGACAGCCAGATCTTCGCCCGATCGAGGGGCGACGGAGCGGGGCCCTCGAAGTTCATCCCGTTGATGTAGTAGCCGGACCCGTGGCAGGGGCACTTGAATTTCTTCTGGTCCTGCAGCCAGTTCGGTACGCACCCGAGGTGCTTGCAGATCGCGATCAGGGCATAGAACGCGCCATCGGTCCGCCGGACGATCCACACGCCGTACTTCTGCTTCCAGCGCGTGTCGACGAGTCCCGGCAGGTACGAGGACGGAAATCCCGCGTCGAACCGCGTGGGCGGTTCGAAGAGCACGTTGGGGAAGAGGAACCGCAGCGCGGCCGTGCTTCCGGCCCCGACGGCGGCGGCGAACCCGATCCACGACGCAACGAGCCACCCGCGCCGCGTGAGGCCGGAGTCGGCGGGCTTCGGGGTTTCGGCGCGCGAGATGACGACGGGTTCCCGGATCATGACAAACTCCCATTACTACAACCTCGACGAGAAGCAAAGCATTTCCGCCCCGAGCCGAAAAAACGTTTGACCTCAAAATAAGACAGGCCGGGATCGGCGCGCCGGTCAGCGCCGGCGCGCGATCACGATTTCGGAGGAGATCCCCCAGGAGGCAGCGGTTTCACGGTGGAGCGGCTCCCATCTCTCTCCCTCGAGCGCAGCCGAGAGCTCGATCGGCCGGCACCCGCCGACGAGACGCGGATTCGCGCGCCAGACGCTCTCCCACAGCTTCATGAGGAGGCTCGAGGGAAATCGACGTCCGTGCGTGATGCTGACCGAGCAGAGAAGCCCTGCGGGTTCGAGGACCCGGAAAGCTTCGCCGACGGCGTTGCGAAGGGCCGCAGGGGGAAGCAGATCGAAGACGTAGGTCGCGACGAAACGGTCGGCGCTGCCGGAGGCGAGCGGAAGAGGGACGCCGCCGGCCGTCGGCAGGACGTGCGCACGAGGTCCGAAAGCGGCCAGCCGGCCGGCCGCGAGGCGCTGCATGACGGGACTCAGATCGATACCCGTGTATTCGGCGTTCGGCGGGAGGACCTCCCGAAGGAGCCGGAGGGCGAGCTTTCCGGTGCCGCAGCCGAGCTCGACGACCGACCGGGCCGACCCGAAGCGGCCGTTCGCGATCAGGAGGTCGAGGGCGGCGTCTTCGTAGAACCCCTGTGCGTCCTGCCGCGCGCCCATTCGATCGTAGAAGCGCCGGGCATCCGCGGGAGAGAACTCGGTTCGCATTTCCCGCTCCGGAGAGAGTTTCTCATCTCCGGGCGCGCGGCGTCATGCGCCGGTCACCGGCACGACCACCTTCGAGACTCCGTGACGAATGGCTTCTTCGGCTCCCCGATGCGCCTGCTCGGGATCCACTCCGCGCGCGACCAGAAGGTTGACGACGTCCGCGGAGGCCGAGAGCCGTCCCGGCGGCGAGACGATCGCCTGCTTCCCGTCCGGATCGACCTCGAAAACGCTGAATTTCGGGTCTTCTCCGGCGCGGATCGCCATGTGGTGGATCCAGTACTCGTACATGGACAGACCTTCTCCTACCTCATTCATCGCCGAGCGGCGATTTTGGGGACACGAAGAGGGGGCGTCGACGCCAAATAGCGGAAAAACAAGCAGTTCGATGACCGAGGCTCGCCGGCGAGCTCAGGAAACGGGCGAGACGGCCACGGCCCGCGCCAGGCGTTCCTTCAGGGTCGTGATCCGGCGCCGGGAGGAGATCCGCCGTGCGGCGATCGCGAGCGCGCTCTTCGTTCCGACGAGCACGACGAGCTTCCTCGCCCGCGTCACCGCCGTGTAGAGGAGGTTTCGCTGCAGCATGACGTAGTGCTGCGAATGAATCGGGACGACGACGGCCGGGTATTCGCTTCCCTGGCTCTTGTGAACGGTGGCGGCGTAGGCGAGCGACAGCTCGTCGAGCTCGCCGAAGGCGTACGCCACCGGACGGCCGTCGAACGTCACCGTGAGCTCCTGTTCCCTTCCGTCGACCGCCGCGATGCGGCCGATGTCTCCGTTGAAGACGTTCTTCTCGTAGTCGTTCACCATCTGCATGACGCGGTCGCCCGCGCGGAAGATCCAGCCGAAGCGGCTGACCTCTTCGCCCGAGGGGTTCAACGCTTCCTGGAGCTTCACGTTCAGGTTCCGCGCGCCCAGCTCTCCCTTCTGCATGGGGCAGAGGACCTGGACGTCTTCGCGCGGGTTCATTCGGAACCGGCGCGGAATCGACTCCGTGACGAGCTGCAGCACCCGCGCGACCCCCTCCTCCGGCGCCTCGGCCTCGACGAAGTAGAAGTCGGAGAGCTCTTCCTCCTTCCCGCTCCTTTCCGGGAAGACGGGGAGGAGCCCCCGGTTGATCCGGTGCGCGTTCGTGACGATCGTGCTCCGGGCCGCCTGCCGGAACACCTCCGTCAACCGGAGAACGGGAATCGTCCCGGAGTCGATGACGTCGGAAAGCACCGATCCCGGTCCGACGGAGGGGAGCTGGTCCACGTCGCCGACGAAAAGGAGCGCCGCCCCGGGCGGCACCGCGCGCACGAGCTGGTGGCAGAGCGACACGTCCAGCATGCTCGCCTCGTCGACCACGAAGAGATCCCCTTTCAGCGGATGTTTCGCGTCCCGCTTGAATCCGAGAGTCGCCGGGTCGAACTCGAGGAGCCGGTGGATCGTCTTCGCGTCGACGCCCGAGGTCTCCGTCAGGCGCTTGGCGGCTCGCCCGGTCGGGGCGCAGAGAACCGCCGTCAGCTTCTTCGCCTGGAAGATCTTCACGATCGAATTGACGAGGGTCGTCTTCCCGACGCCCGGACCGCCCGTGATCACCATCACCTTTGCCGTCAAAGCCCTCGACAGCGCCGCACGCTGCGTGGGGGAGAGCGTCACGCCGACTTTCGCCTCGACCCAGTCGGCCGCCTTCTCGAAGTCCACGGCGGGGAGCGGGTGGCGGCCGCGGGAGAGCCTCGCGAGGGCCTCCGCGAGCTCCCGCTCGGCCCGGTCGATCGGCGCCAGATAGACGAGCGGTGCGCCATCCGGGCCGGAGTGCTCGGCGAGCCTTTCCGAGGCGGCGCCGAACGCGATCGCGGCGTCGGTCGTCTCCACCGGTATCCCGAGAAGGTCGGAGGCCTTCCTCGCGAGATCCGCCCTCGGGTATGCGCAGTGGCCCTCGTTGGTGAGCTCCTGGAGCGTGAACTCGACGCCGGCGCGCGCCCGGAGCTCCGACTCCCGGCCCACACCGACCCGGGCCGCGATCGCGTCCGCGCTCTTGAAGCCGATTCCGCGAATGTCGCGCGCGAGGCGGTACGGATCCGCCTGCACCTTCTCGATCGCATCCTCGCCGTAGGTTTTGAAGATCCGGTAAGCGCGCGACGACGAGACCCCGTGGCTGTGGAGGAAAACCATGATGTCGCGGACGATCTTCTGCGCGCGGAAGGACTCCGTGATCGCGCGCTGGCGCCCCGGTCCGATCCCTTCGACCTCGCGCAGGCGCCGGGGCTTCTCGGCGATCACGGCGAAGACGTCCTTGCCGAACTTCTCGACCAGACGCGCGGCGAAGGCGGGCCCGATCCCCTTGATGAGGCCGGAGGCGAGGTAGCGCTCGATGCCTTCCGCGTTGTCCGGGGCCGACGTCCGGATCTCGTCGGCCTTGAACTGCGCGCCGTGGCGGGGGTCGATCGTCCACTGGCCGGTCGCGCTGAGCCACTCTCCGACCGAGACCGCCGGCGCGGTGCCCACGACCGTGCAGAGCTCTTTCCGGCCGCGCACGGCGACCTTCAGGACGCAAAACCCCGATTCGTCGCTGTGGAACGTCACCCGCTCGACCTGCCCGGTCACGGCCTCGGCGGGCATCGGCGGGGCGGCGCTCTCCGGTGGACGCATTCCCGTATTGTGGACGATTGCGAGGGAAGGGCAAGGCGGCCGGCGTTTGCCGCCGCACGCAAAGCGGGCTCAGGAAACCGAGGGAAACGGGCGGGTCGCCGCGTCGCGGAGCGCGCGGATTCGGGCCATGACCGTTTCGACCATCCGGTCGCAGCGCGGTCCCATGAAGGGAAAGGCGTGACGGATCCCGGTGCCCGCTCTCGCGAGGAGCTCGCGGCGAAGGACGGCCCGGGCCCGGTGGAGGCGGGTCTTGACCGTCTCCTCGGTGACCTCCAGCGATTCGGCGGTTTCCGCGGTCGAGAGCTCCTCGATCTCCCGCAGCACGAAAACCGTCCGGTACGTGTCGGGCAGGTCTTCGATCACGGACTCCAGAATGGAGCGGACCTCTTCGCTCGCGGCCAGTCCTTCGGGATCGGGGTCGCGGGATACCTGCTTCATCTCGAACGTCTCTCCCGCCGCATCCGGCTCGATCGTCCGGAACCGATGGCCGCGTCGCGCGCGCGCCCACGCTTCGTGGAGCGCGATTCGGGAGAGCCACGTCGAAAACGCCGCGCGGCCGGCGAACTGGTCCAGGTGCGTGTACGCCCGGACCCACGCGTCCTGGACCACGTCCTCGGCTTCCGCGTCGCTTCGCAGGACGGCGCGGGCGAGCCGGTAGACCCGCTGGTTGTAGCGTCGCATGAGGATCTCGAAGAGGTCGGTTTCCCCCGCGCGGACCCTCTCGATAACGGCGTCGTCGGAGAAGTCATTTCCCTCCTCGGCTCTGGCGGCCACCGTATTCACGATCATTCCCGGTCAACCTAACAGAGCGCGAATCGACGAAAAGGTTACGGCGGCAAATCTTAATTCGCCGCTTCCGACGCTCCGCCGCTGCCGGCGACGGGATGTCACCAAACCTCTCCCGCGGACTCTGTATCGGGCAGGAGGCAAGGTTTCGATGAAATTCCAAAGAGACAGGGAGAAAGAGCTCGATTCGATCTGGTGGGTGCTTCGCATCGCTCTCGGGCTGGGGCCCTTCCTGGCGGGGCTCGACAAGTTCTTCAACGTCCTGACCGACTGGAGCATGTACTTGAGCCCGCTCGCGCAAAAGGTCCTCCCGATCGACCCGCGCGTGTTCATGCGCGGAGTCGGCGTGATGGAGATGATCGTCGGAGCGGCGATCCTGACCCGCTGGACGCGGCTGGGCAGCTGGGTCGCGACGGGGTGGCTCGTCGCGATCGCGGCGAACCTCGTGACGACCGGGATGTTCTTCGATCTCGCCGTCCGGGACCTCGAGATCGCGGTCGCGGCCTTTGCTCTGGCGCGGCTCACCGAGGTCCGGCAAGCGGCGCTCGCGGGCGCCGGCGCCCGCCGTCCTTTGGGCCAGGGGCTCTCGAGCGCTTCCCTCTAAAACGCCGTCAACGCAACGAACCCACGAAAGGAAAAGACGATGAAGAAGACCCTCCTGCTGATGCTCGCTGCCGCCGCGCTTCCCGCGATGCTTCGCGCCGAATCGTGGAAGAACGTCGCCCTGGTCGACTCGATGTGCGCCGGCAAGGCGGCGGTCGAGGCCGCGCCCGACTCGCACACGACGAAATGCGCGATCCAGTGCCAGGCGAGCGGCTATGGAATTCTCACGGCCGACGGCCGGTATCTCAAGCTCGACCGGAAGGGGAACGAGCAGGCGGCCGCCGCCTTGAAGGCCACGAACAAAGCCGACCACCTGCGCGTCGATCTCGAAGGGGAACGGCAGGGCGACGAGATCGAGGTCCGGTCGCTCTCGCTGAACTGACCCGCATCCGGGGAGCGACGATCCCGACCCGCTCGCGGCGGGTTCGGGATCGTCGCGGCTCCGGAGTCCTTTCGATCGCCCGGTTAGACTAGGTGCGTCCTCACGCGAGCGCACCGGCGCGAGTCGGCGGAGTCGCCCGAAGGAGAGCGTCATGTCGAAACTTCTCGAGAACAAGGTGGCCCTCGTGACGGGCGCCGGCTCCGGGATCGGCCGCGAGATCGCCGTTCACTACGCGGCCGAGGGAGCCCGCGTCGTCGTCTCCGACGTCAACGAAGCCGGCGGGAGGGAGACTCTCGAGCGGATCCGCGAGGGAGGCGGACGCGCGGTGTTCTTCGAGGCGGATACCTCGATGCCGGCGGAGAACGCCGCCCTCGTCCGCGCGGCGGTCGCGGAATTCGGGGCGCTCCACGTCGCCGCCAACAACGCGGGGATCGCGGGGCCGCAGGCGCCCGTCGGCGAGTATCCGGTCGACGGATGGGACCGGGTGCTCGCCGTCAACCTGTCGGGGGTCTTCTACGGAATGCGCGCCCAGGTCCCCGCGCTGCTCGAGGCCGGAGGCGGCTCGATCGTGAACATCGCCTCGATCCTCGGCCAGGTGGGGTTTCGCAATTCTTCCGCCTACGTCGCGGCCAAGCATGGTGTCGTCGGTCTGACACAGAGCGCGGCGCTCGAATACGGGAGGAAGAGCATCCGCGTCAACGCGGTCGGGCCGGGTTTCATCCGGACGCCGATGCTCGAAAACCTCACGCCGGAGGCGCTGAGCCGTATCGAAGGGATGCATCCGCTCGGACGGATCGGCGAGTCCGCCGAGGTCGCGGAGCTGGTCGCCTGGCTGAGCTCGGACCGCGCGTCCTTCGTCACCGGCGCGTACTACGCGATCGACGGCGGGTATCTCGCGCAGTAAAGAGGTCGGCTCGACCGATAGCCGGGCCCGCGGCTAGACCGGCGTCGTCTCGCCTTCGCCGGGACCGCGCCCCACGCGAACTTCCCGCGAGAAGAGCGTGATCGCCGGATCGCCCAGGAACCGAAGCAGCAGACCGGTCCAGGACCGATGGAACACGAGGCCCTCGTACGCCTCGGGCGCCGTCTCCCGGATCCGCGGAAGCCGGTTCCAGGGAACGGACGGGAAATCATGATGCTCGTTGTGATAGCCGACGTTGAACGCGACGGTGTTGAGCGGTCCGTAGTAGCTGTACGTTTCCTGCGGAGGCGCGAAGACGTAATGCTCCTGGATCCATCGGGCGCCGAGCGGATGGAGTCCGAGACCGAAGAAGGTCGAGAACAGCAGATAGAAGAAGGCTCTCGGGCCGAGCCACGCCCAGACCGCGGCGTCGAAGGCGATCTGAACGAGGAAGTTCATCGCGATCCATCGGTCGACCGGGCGGATCTCGCGCAGACGCGGCGGACGCGTGATCTGGAAGACCGGGAAGAGCAGCATCCACACGGCCTTTCCGAGAGGGGAGTGCCCGATCAGCCGCGCTTCCCACCGGTTCGGCACGTCGGCATCGAGCTCGTAGACGCCCTGATACGCATGGTGCTTCAGGTGATACCGCTGGAACGAGACGGCGCTCGGCAGGATGTGGGGCAGGTTCGCGAAGATGCCGGCCAGCGTGTTCCACCGCGGATTCCGGAAGAGCAGGTTGTGCGTGCACTCGTGGATCATCACCCAGAGGGCGTGGCTCGCGAACGCTCCGACGAGCATCGCCGTGGCGACGACGAGCCACCACGATTGCGATCTCAGCAGGTAAGCGAGAACGAACTGGAGCCCGGCTCCGGCGGCGACGACGGCGAGGCTCGCAGAATTGACCCCGATGAACCGCCGGACCTCCGGGTGCGCCGCGAGGATCCGCATCGTTCGCTCGCGGTGGGGCGGCGGGTCGGGAGAGAGCAGGAAGCCTTCGCTCATCACGGCTAGGATACATCCGCGAGGGATTCCGACCGGATCGCCGGAGGCTCGAACCGTTCGCGTGGTTTCGACCTCGAAGCGTTTCCCGACGGAGTTTATTCCGTCATTTGGATCAGGCGCCGCCGGCGGCCGGGGCGTAGGTTCGTGGAGGCGCATCTCCGGATCGGGACGGTCCTCGCCCGGGCGGTGTGCCGACGGAGGCAACCATGGCACTACTCGAGACTCTCACCGATCTCGCCGGCAAGGTCACCGGCAAGACTCCCGTCGCCGACGTTTCGTCGACGTTCGATCACGTGTCCCGGACGGTCCCGCCGAGCACGCTCGCCGAGGGGCTGACGCATGCGTTCCAGTCGGAAAAGACGCCTCCCTTCGGCGACATGGTCTCGAATCTCTTCAACCAGTCGAACCCCGACCAGAAGGCGGGTCTCCTCAACAACCTCATGGGGGCGCTCGGCCCGGGCGGCGTGTCGTCGCTGCTGGCCGCAGCCGGCGGCCTCGGAGGGCTCGCGAACATCCTTCCGGCTGGCGGCAGCGTCACGCCGACGCAGGCGCAGCAGGTCTCCCCGGAGCAAGTGCGCGTCCTTGCGGAGCAGGCGGAGAAGAAGAACCCGTCCATCGTCAACATGGCCGCCAACTTCTACGCCCAGCATCCGACGCTCGTGAAGAGCCTCGGGGCGGGCGCGCTCGCGCTCCTGGTCTCGAAGATCTCTCCGCCGAGGTCGTAGTCATGGGCATGGCCTGAATTCGGCCCGACCCAACGGCCGCCGCCTCGCGCGGCGGCCGTTCTCGTCCCCGGCTTTCCCTTCGACGCATCGGCGTCGGCACGGTCATCGCCCTCAAAAGTGCGCCCCGGTGCGGTGCCGGGGCGCGGGGCGGGTCGGAGCCGGGACCTCGCTAGACGGATTTCCCGGAGAGCGATTTCCCGGAGAGAGACTTGCCCGACATCGATTTGCCGGAGAGGGACTTGCCGGACATCGATTTCCCGGAGAGGGACTTGCCCGACATCGATTTGCCGGAGAGAGACTTGCCGGAGAGAGACTTGCCGGAGAGAGACTTGCCCGACATCGACTTGCCGGACATTGATTTGCCCGAAAGCGACTTGCCGGAGAACGACTTGCCGGAGAGCTTCTTTCCCGGAAGAGACCGGCTCTTCTGTTCGTTCGTCAGCTTGATCCTCACTTCGTTCGCCATTTTGTCCTCCTCTCGTTTGAAAGACCTTGATCGCAACATTCGGGCCCGCGAGTTCGAATCATAAGTTCATGAAAATCGCAGCCTTTCTCCGGGGCGGAGAGACGAGCGTGAAATTTTCTCCCCTGAATTTTCGCACCCCGATGAATTTTTCACCGTGGGTGGCGAGCCCGCGCCGCTGCGTTCCGCTGGTGATGCGAGTCTCCCCGTTCGCGCGCCGCAAAGATCCGGCGCCCCGCCGCTCCGTCCGGCGAACGATCGGCAAGACTCGTGACACGCCGTCTGGAGTCATTTTTCAGCCGCGGGCTCGTCCGAAGATTCGGCGGAGCCCTCATGCGCCGAGGATCGGCGGCCGGATCCCGTTTTCCGGAGCGCGCCGGCCTCGAGGAAGATCCGCCGAACTTCAGGATAACGGCGGCGAATCTCCGTCTCGAGCCGCCGCACGGCTTCCTCGAGCTCGTCAAGCGGGAGCCCCCGCCGGAAGCGGAGGTCGAGGTTGAGCAGGACGTCTTCCGGGCCGAGATACATCGAGAGCGGCGCGCCCGCTGCGTCGACCGCCGGGTCTTGCGCCGCGAGACGGCGGATCGCCTCGGAGCGTTCCCGATCCAGTCCCTCGCCGATCAGCAGTCCCCTGGTCTCCCAGACGAGGATCGCGGCGACCGCGCCGAGCACGAGCCCGATCACGATCGAGGCGATCCCGTCGAAGACGCGCGTGCCGAGCGCGCGATCGAGCGCGATCCCGGCAAACGCGATCGCGATCCCCGCGAGCGCCGCCGAGTCTTCGAGGAGGATCACGAATTGCGTCGGGTCCTTGCTGCGGCGGATCGTCTCGACCACGCCGCGGTCCGTCGGCTGGGTACCACGGAAGTGCCGGAACGAGACGACCCAGGAGATCGACTCGAAGAGGGCGGCGAACGCGAGCACGCCGTAGCTCCACGCCGGCTTGACGGTCTCGGCCGGATGCAGGAGGTGGAGTATCCCTTCGTAAACGGAGATCCCTCCTCCCGCCCCGAAGATCACCATCGAGACGACCATCGCCCAGAAGTAGATTTCGCGCCCGTGTCCGAAGGGATGGGCCGCATCCGCCGGCCGGCGGCTCAGACGCTCGCCCAGCAGCAGGAGCAGGCCGTCGGCGGAATCGACGACGGAGTGGACGGCTTCCGACAGGATCGCGGAGCTTCTCGTGACGGCGGCCGCGACGAACTTGGCCGCGGCGATCGCGAGATTCGCGCCGACGGCGGAGACGATGACGAAAGTCGAACCTTTGCGGGCCATGCGGGGCGACCTGCGAAGCGCGGACCAGCGGCGGGGGCTACGGGAGGCCGCGGACGAGCAGCACCTGGCTCAGCCGGCGGCGGTAGGAATACGCGATAGATTTGCCGTCGCGGGTCATCACGAGCGGGGAGACGACCTGTACTCCAGCACGGTCGGCCGGAGCGACGGAGCGGAAGAGGTCGTGAGCTCCGGTCGAGACGTCGAGACGCCAGATGCGGGCGGGGAGGGGGGTCGCGTCCTGGTAGTAGAGGAATCGGCCGCTCGGATCCCACGTCAGAACGGACTGGGCGGCGAACTCGACGGGGAACGTGCGCGCCGGCCCGCCGGCGACCGGCACGAGCGTCAGCCGGCCGTCCACCCCCACTGCCGCGAGAGTCGTGCCGTCGGGAGAAAGGGGAAAGCCGTAAGGCTGCAGGGGCGGGGAGGCGATCCGGCGGGCCGGGCCGCCGTTGATGTCCTTCTCGTAGAAGACGGTTCCCGAAGCGGGCGATGACGTCGACACGAGCAGCCGCCGCCCGTCGGGGAACCACTCCGCCCAGATCGGTTGGACGTCCGGCATCGGGACCTCCCGAACGGAGCCGGCTCCGACGGGCATCACGACGAGCTGCGGTCGTCCCGAGCCTTTCAGCGCCGCGACGAAGCGTCCGTCGGGAGAGATCGTCGTCCCCGTAACGGGACCGAGCAGTCCGGCGGGTGCGCCGTCGGTGGAGCGGAGGTACGTGGCGTAGTCGCCCCGCGTGGCCCGGCCCTGCTCGACCGAGAGGAGCCACCGGCCGTTCTGGGAAAGGTCGGTGGGATATGACCAATCGAACCAGGAGAGGTCGCGCGGACCCGGAGCGCTGGGTCCGACGAACTCGGTCTCGCGTCGCTGGTCGAATCGGTCGACGAGGGCCGCGTTTCCCTGCAGATCGAGGAGGACGTCGTTCGCTCCTGCGGCGAGCACCGGCAAGGTTCGTCCGGCGAGCGTCGACGCGTAGACGTCGAAGTCGTTCCCGACCCGGGTGCCGCTCCAGTACACCTCGCGGCCGTCGGCGGACCATGCGGCACCGGAGAGGTTCTTCAGTCCCGTCACGAGCCGGCGGACGTCGCCACGACGGTCGATGACCGCGAGATTGCCCGCCGAGTCTCCCGTGAGCGGATGCTCGGCGAACGCGACCCGGGATCCGTCGGGCGACACGCGGATGCTGTCGATCCATCCGTTGGTCGCGAAGAGCCGCTTCCCGATCGGATATTCGAGCTGGCACTGCGCACCCGAGAAGCGGGCGACCGCGAGGTCGTCGCCGTTCGGCGCCCAGTCCGCCGAGACGACGCGCTCGGCGAGCGGCCGCGGCGTGCCGCCCGAGATCGAGACGCGGGCGAGCGTCGACTCGCTGTTGAAGCCGAACGTGTAGTGGAAGCCGAGGCCAATCGCGAGGTCGTCGGAGCGCGAGACGGAGTAGAGCACTGCCGGCGGAAGGTCGAGCTTCTGGGATTCCGGCGCCGTCGGCCGCACCGTGTAGAGCGAGAGCGGCTCGTCCTGGAGGAACGCCGAATAGACGGCGGTCTTTCCGTCGGAGAGGAATCGCGCGGCGAGCACCGTGCCGCGCCGGAACGTCAGCGACTGGAACGTCGGCGGATGCTCCCGCGCCTGGCGGGTGCCGGCGCGCCGTCCGGCGAGGAAGGTCAGCGCCGCGACCGCCAGGGCTCCGACCACGACCGCTGCCGGGACCCAGCGGCGGATCGGCAAACGTCCGCGCGCCACTCCGCTCCGGATGGAGGATTCCGCGGCCGCGTGCTTGAGGTCGAATGCGACGTCGCGGGCGGACTGGAAGCGCTCCGCCGGCGACTTTTCGAGGCAGTGGCGGACGATCCGGTCGAACTCCGGCGGGACGCCGCGCAGCGTCGAGACCTCCGGAGGGTCCTCCTTCAAGACCGCGTTCATCGTCTCGATCGCCGAATCCCCCTTGAACGCGCGGCTGCCGGTCGCCATCTCGTAGAGCACGGCCCCGAGCGAGAAGATGTCGCTCCGGTGGTCGGCCGGTTTTCCGCGCACCTGCTCGGGGGACATGTAGCCGACCGTCCCCAGGACCGTCCCGGGGTCGGTCGGCGAGGACATCGTCGGGGAGTTCGTCTCCGCGGCGTCGAGGGGCGCCGCCGCTTTCGCGAGGCCGAAGTCGAGGATCTTCACGCGCCCGTCGGGCGTCACGAAGACGTTCTCGGGCTTCAAGTCCCGATGGACGATTCCTTTCTCGTGCGCGGCCGCGAGCCCGTCGGCGATCTGGATGCCGTACTCGACGCACTTGCGCACCGGGAGCCCGCCGTGCTCGAGCCGGTCGCGCAGGGTCGCGCCGTCGAGGAGCTCGGTGACGGCATACGCCGTTCCGTCCGTCGTCCCGACGTCGTGGATCGCGAGGATGTTCGGGTGAGAGAGGGCGGCGACGGCCTTCGACTCGCGCTCGAAGCGGGAAGCCGCATCGCGATCGGAGGCGAGCCGCTCCGGAAGGACCTTGATCGCGACGTCGCGGCCGAGGCGCGTGTCTTTGGCCCTGTAGACTTCACCCATTCCTCCCGATCCCAGAGGCGCGACGATTTCGTAGGGCCCGAGTCTGGTGCCGGCCGCAAGAGTCATGGAATGCCCATGGCCAGAGTCGTCGAAAGATTCCCCATCGCGCCCGGCCTCGCCTCAGCGAGCGGCGGCGGACCGTAGGGGCCTAGCCGGGAACGGGCACCGAGCTTCAAATGATCTTCCTTGAGCGGGATCTTAGCTCAGGGTCCGCCGGCGGTGTCACGGGAGGCGGCGCAGAGGTTCCGCGATTTCGAGCGCGACGCGCCGGCGGATTCTTCCCGCTGATCCGTCACGGAGCCGAAGCGCGCAGCGGGACGCGAGCGGGCGAGGCAGCGGCGCTCTCCTGTTCTTCGGCCTTCCGGTAAGCCTCGGGGTCGTGGCGCAGGGCTCCCTCGGGGAGCCACTTCCAGAGCGGGCCGAGCTCCTGCCGCACGCGCTCCGAATAGAACGCCGGGATCTCGTCGGTCTCCTGTTCGAAGAAGCGCCGGACGCTCGGGTCCTGGTCCAGCCGCCGCCGGACCTCCCCGTAATGGACGAGCCGTCCGAATCCTTCCGAAGACACGGCCCGGACGACGTTCAACCACCGCGGGATCCGCGTCCGCGCCGCCCGGAAGCGGCTCGCGATCGCGCGCCACGAAAACGTGTATTTCGTGAGGCCGATCACCCGATCGTAGAACTCGGGCCAGGAGTAGTTCTTCGGGCGCACGTTCATCGCGCGGTTGTTGTCGAGGAAGTGGAACGGGAACGGCAGAACGCGGCCCGCGCGCTGATACTCGAGGTTGAGCGGCGCGGCGCGCCCGAACGCCGAGAGGAGCGAATAGCCGGGGAAAGCTCCCGGAGCGAGGTCGATGAATCTCCGCGTCAGCTCGAAGGGCTCGGCTCCGTCGTCGGAGTCGAGGCCCAGGACGAAGTTCGTCTGGACGTAAGGGACGTATCGAAGGATCAGGTTGACGTGCTCCGAAACCTGGCGGACTTTCTCCATCCCCCGGTTCTGCCCCGTCTTCGACTTGTTGCCGAGGTCGTACCACGACTCGACCCCGGGCAGGAGCGCCTTGAAGCCGCTTCGCGCGAGGCGCTTCAAATGCGGCTCGGAGAGGAGGGACAGGCTGCTCTCCGCGGCGAAGTCGACGCTCCCGGGCGGAACGGCTTCGTCGATCGCGTCGAGGTAATCGTCGAAGCGGACGCCGAAGTTCGGATCGTGCCATCCGATTCGCGGGCGCCCGAGCGTGCTCTTCAGGAACCGCAGATCGTCGCGGAGCACGCCGAAATCGAGCGGCTGGTAGGGGACGACCGAATCGATGCAGAAGCTGCAGGTATAGGGGCAGCCGAGGCTTCCGAGCATCGGCACGATCTTCAGGAAGGGGGCCTTGCGGAGGGTGGGCTCGATGAACTTCCATCGCTCTCGCACGCTCGGTAGCGACGTCGGCTGCCGCTTCGCGTCGACGAGCGCCCCCTCCGGACGATGGGGAGAGCAGTCCCGGAGGATCTCGGCGATCACCGTCCGGTCGGTGAACCCCGCCACGTAATCGAAGTAGCGGCGCGCGTCCTCGGGATAGCAGCGCGCGTGGGGGCCCCCGAGGACGGTGACGGCCCCCCGGGAGCGGAAATAGCTGCTCAGCGCGTAGGCGAGGAGCGCCGCCTCCGTGAAGGCGCCGATGAACACGAGATCGACGTCCTCCGGGAGCTCCGCGGCCAGGTCCTCGAGCCCCGTGTAGCAGATGAACGTGACGGCATGGCCCTCGGCCTCGCACCAGGCGGCGACCACCTGCGGCATGATGCTCGCGAGGTTCGCGTGCATCACGCGGGCGTACAGGGCGCGGGTCGGACCTCGGCTGACCAGATCGATGACCCCCACCCGAAGCTTGCCCATCGAGCGTCATTCTATGGGGAATTCGGCCGCACGATCGTCGGAAGCCGGCGATCATCCGGATTTCCGGCACCGGCATTGCAGATCGGAGATGTCCGTGCCTGAGGCGAACTTCCGAAAAAGTCGACCGCGAGCGCTGGCTTTCGCCGCGGCTCTGGCCGCAGCCGCGGCAGCTCCGGCTGCGGGCGAACCCCGCCTTCTGCCGGGGTTCCAGGATTCCCTCGCGATCGCGGGACTGACGCACCCGACCGTCGTTCGCTTCTCTCCCGACGGACGGGTGTTCGTCGCCGAGAAGAGCGGACTCGTGAAGGTCTTCCCCTCCCTCTATTCGACCAGGCCCTCGATCTTCGCCGATCTCACGAAGAACGTGGACGACTACTGGGACCGGGGGCTGCTCGGGATGGCGCTGGACCCGGGATTCCCGAAGAAGCCCTACGTTTACGTTCTCTACACGTTCGACGCGCCGATCGGGGGGACCGCGCCGGTCTGGAGCGACGGGTGCCCGACGCCGCCCGGCCCGAACACGAACGGATGCGTCGTGAGCGGGCGGCTTTCCCGCCTGACGGGCAACGGCAACGCGGCCGTCGGCGAGAAGGTGCTGATCAACGCGTGGGGACAGCAGTTCCCGAGTCACTCGGTCGGCGCGCTCGCGTTCGGCGCGGACGGCGCGCTCTACGCGAGCGCCGGCGACGGCGCGAGCCTCGGGACGGTCGACTACGGCCAGTTCGGCGGAAACCCGCTCGGCGACCCTCCCGGCGGCGTCGGAGGAGTCATGCAGCCGCCGTGGGCGGAGGGCGGAGCGCTTCGCAGCCAGAGTCTGCGGCGCCCGCCGGGAGAGCCCGCCGTCCTGAACGGGACGGTGATCCGCGTCGATCCGGCGACGGGCGACGCGCTTCCCGACAATCCGCTGGCGGCGAGCACCGACGAAAACGCGCGGCGCATCGTCGCGTACGGATTCCGCAACCCTTTCCGCTTCACGATCCGGCCGGGCGGCAACGCGCTCTGGATCGGAGACGACGGCACGAACCTCTGGGAGGAGATCGACGTCGCTCCCCATCCGGACCGGGAAGTCCGCAATTTCGGCTGGCCGTGCTACGAGGGGCCGTTCCCGATGCCCGACTGGGTGAGCGCGCAGGTGAACATCTGCATGAACGATCTGTATCGCGATCCGTCGCTCGTGACGTCTCCGTGGTTCGGCTACCGCCACGCCGACGACGTCGCGGCGGGTGACGGGTGCGCGAAGGCGGGCTCGTCTCAGACCGGCCTCGCGTTCTATTCGGGGGGGAGCTACCCGCACGACTACGACGGCGCGCTCTTTCTCGCCGATCACACCCGCAACTGCGCCTGGGTCATGTTCCCCGACGCGCAGGGAAATCCGGATCCCGGCAGCCGCGCGCTCTTCCTCGGCGCCGCCTCTCATCCCGTCGACCTCGAGATCGGGCCCGGAGGAGACCTGTACTACGTCGATTACGAAGGAGGAGCGATCCGGCGGGTGCAGTACGGCGCCCCGACGGCGTCGGCCGTCGCCGACCACGCGGAAGGCGCGCCTCCGCTCACGGTCGCGTTCGACGGGAGCGGCTCGCACGGGTTCCGGACCGGCGACACGCTCACGTTCGCCTGGGACCTCAACGGCGACGGCGACTACTCCGACGCGTCTGCCGTGAGTCCCACCGCGACCTTCACCGATTCGGGCGTGCACTCGGTGCGGCTCCGCGTCACCGACGAGCACGGCGTGTCGTCGTACAGCGACCCCATCACGATCGCCGCCTACGACGAGGCGCCGACGGCGTCGATCGACGCGCCCGCGGCGACGCTCTCGTGGGCGGTCGGCGATGCGATCCGGTTTTCGGGACAGGCGCGCGACCCGAAGGAGGGCGCCCTTCCCGCCTCCGCGATGACGTGGACTCTGGTGATGCATCACTGCCCGTCGGGATGCCACACCCACGACATCCAGAGCTTCTCCGGCGTCTCGAGCGGGACGTTCGACGCTCCGGACCACGAGTATCCCTCCTACCTCGAGCTGCGTCTCTCCGCGATCAACTCGCTCGGGATTCCCGGCGTGGCGAGCGTGTATCTCCAGCCCAAGACCGCGTCGCTCTCGTTCGACTCCCGGCCTCGCGGTCTCGTCCTCGACGCGGGATCCGGGCGGGAGGTGACGCCGTTCGTGCGGACCGTCATCGCGGGATCCGCGAGCACGGTGAGCGCTCCGGCGCACCAGACGCTCGGGGGGAAGAGGTATCGTTTCCGGTCGTGGTCCGACGGCGGAGCCGCCACCCACGTCGTGGCCGCCTCGGCGGGGGGAACGACGCTGACGGCGATCTACGAAGCCGAGAAGATCCTGCCGGTCGCGCCGCCGGTTCCGGTCCGCGCGCGTCCCCGGAAGTCCGGCGGCGGCTAAGTCGAACGCCCCCTCACGAGTCGGATGGCGGACGGTCGGTGAGGTCGTCGGTCCAGCGTCGTCCATAGCCGCGCGGTTCCCGGCGCGCGTCGCGCCGGTCGAGGAGGCGATATCGCGAGACCACGCGAAAGCTCATCTCGAAACAGCCCCGGCAGTAGAGCTCTTTCCCGATCGGGTAGAGGGATCCGGTCGCTCCGCAGCGGCGGCAAGTCTCGGCCATGGGTCGCAGCGGAGCAACCCCTGTGCCCGGTGAGCGGGGGCGGAAGTCTGGCATTCCGAATGCACTTCGACGGTGGAGCGGGACGCGAGGCGTTCTGGCGCCATGGCCGGGGGGAGATCGGCCTCCCGGCGAAAACGGAGGTCCTCATGTTGAGACTCGCGATCGTCTTCCTTCTCGTCGGGATCGTCGCCGCGCTCCTGGGTTTCACGTCGATCGCCGGCGCATCGTTTGCGATCGCCAAGATCTTCGCCTTTCTTTTCCTGGTGCTCTTCCTGGTGTTCCTGCTGATCGGCGTCTCCGTCGCGCGGCGGATCTGAACCGGCCCTGCGGATCGGAAGAGAGTCGAAGAGTCGGCGGCTCGTTGCAGCGGACGGCGATCGGAGATCGCCGCCGCTGAACTCGCTCGCATGATCCGCGATGCGGGGCTCGTCGCGCGGTACCATCCGATCCAGTGCCTCCTGAAGGAACCGTACGGTACCGTACCGCGCCCGCGACGAAGATCGCCCTCCTGCTTTTCGGCGCTGCCGGCTCGTTCCTCTACCTCTGGCCGGCGCTTCGCGGACCGGTCGTCGTCTGGTCGGACAGCCGGGTCGACCTCGCGCTCGCCCGCGAGCGCCTGGGGTTCCTCGGGGGAGCGGCCTACCGGGACGCGGGCGGCTGGGGCCACGCCGTCAAGCCGGGCTACGTCTTCTTCCTGACCGTGTGCACCGCGCTCTTCCGGGATCCGGCGCGAGCATCGGTGGTCGTCCAGTCCGTCATCCTCCTCGCGTCGATCGGCGGCGCCGCCCTCTTCGCCGCGCGCCGGCGCGGCGCCGGCCACGGGGCGGCGTTTTTCGCGCTCGCGGTGGCGATGCTTTCCTTCCGCGACTCCGCGAGCGCGGTGATGAGCGAAGCCCTGGCGACCGCCGGCTTCCTCGCGGTCGCGGCGTGGGCGGCGCTCGGCCGGCGCGTGTCGGTCCGGAGCGCGCTCGCCGCCGGCGTCGCGATCGCCGCGCTCTTCCTGGTGCGCCCCAACGAGGGGGGCGCGGCCGCCGTGCTCGCGCTCATCGGTTTTCGCCGGATGGCGCCGCGCCGACGGGCGGTCGCCGGCGCGCTCGCCGCCGGGTTCCTCGCGCTGTGGGCGCCGGTCGCGATCGCCCGGCGGGCGCACGAGCGCGAGCCGGCGCGCTCGGGCGTCTCGAGCGCCGTCCTGACGGGATCGCTCGACTATCTCTGGCCTCCGTCGGTCGGGAAATGGCCCTCGGCCCCGACTCCGGCGGCAACCGCGAAAGAGGAGCTCCGGCTCGCCGCGGTCCGCTGGAGCGCTCTGTGGCCTCCCTCGACGCCGGAGGTGCGGCGCCAGTGGCTCTGGCGGGCGTTCCACGCGCTCCTCGGGACGGACTACTACGATGCGAGCTGGTCGGGCGCGTACTGGAGGATCGACGAAGCCGCGAAGGTCGCGAGACCCTTCGTCGTGCTCCTCTGCGTCGCGTGGATTCTGTGCGCCTTCCGCCGCCCCGAGACCCGGGCCTTCGGGGCGCTCGGCGCGGCGCTGCTGGCGATGCTCGTCGCGCAGAGCCTTCTCGTCGGCTCGCTTCCGCGCTATGGGCTGCCGTTCCTCGCGCCGCTCCTGCTCTTCGCGGTCCTTTCCGGGTCCCGGAGATTCATCGCGCCGCTTCTGACCGCGGCGATCCTGGCCGCGGCGGTGTCGCTTCGCCCCGGCATCCTCGACCGGGAGTGGGGGAAGATCGAGAAGGGCGGAGTCGTCGTGCACCAGGAGATTCCGCGCCACGGCCTCGATCGCCGCCGCCGCGAGCTGCACGTCCGCATCGGGTCGCTCACCGGCCTGACCTCGGCGGAGCTCTCCGTCGAGGACGAAACCGGCCGGACGCTTTTCTCGAGCCGCAGCAATCCCCACCCGGAGCGGCCCGACATCGTCGTTGCGCTTCCGGCCGATCTCCTCGAACGAAACCGCCGCGGTCCGGTCGACCTGCGCTTCGTCGCGGGCGGCGGGTTCGACGAGACGAACTTCTACGCCTTTCCGGTCGTCCCGCGGCCCTGGGGCGCGCCGGCGCGGCGGGAAGGGAGCGGCGTGCTGTCGCCGACGTCGGGAGTCGTGAGCGGAGGGCTGGATTGGTGGTGACGCAGGCTGGCGCGGCGATCCGGCTTTCGGTACGCCTTCACGGCCGGTCGGAAACCCGCATCCCGCCGGGTTCGCGCCTCGCCGCGCTTTCGGGCGGTTTTGAACTGAGTGAGCTTCTCTCCGCATCGAGGCAGGCGGGCGCGGCGACCTGTCGCGCCGAAGCCTCGGCGAAGGCGGATCCATGGCGCGAGCCGCGTCAGCGGCTCGCTCGCGTGGTCGTGATTTCGGCCGGCAGAGGCGCGTCCACGCCGGAGTGAATCCAGAACGGGATGCCGCCGCGAGTGAGACCTCCGTACCCGGATTCGAACGCGCGGCTTCCGTCGATCGCCGCCGGAGCCGCCCAGGGCGGCGGAACGACGGGGAAGTACAGGAACCGTTCCGGCGGACCGTCGACCGGCCGGATCCGGACGTTCAGCCCGGAACGACGAGCCTCCGTGAGAAGCCTTCCGGCGACGACCGCCGTCAGATAGGGCGGCTCCGGCCGGGAGGGGTCCGCATCGTAACGGGCGACCGTCCGACCATTGGCCGTGATGGTGATCCCCCGTTCGAACGTCTGGGCGGGCTCGAGGATTCGGACGTGCAGCGTCACGGCGGATGACGTTCCTCGGAAGGGACGCGGTCCCACCGCCAACGACACCGTGCGGGATTCCCTGACGACGGCGAAATCCGAATTGGCCGCGTCGGGGACGGCGGCGATCAGACCGAGGCCGACGACGAGAACGAGGGCCTGCGCTCCCGCGCATCGCGCGGAGAGCCGCCCGGAAGGGATCGCGAGGACGAGCGTCAGCAGGAGGCCCGGCATGAACGGCAACGCGAAGCGTGGGTCGGCGCCGACGAAGAGACCCTGGGCGACGATGGCGGCGACGAGAAGGGCGGGGGCAAAACGCCACGGTCCGACCCCTCCGACGGCGACTCCCGCGGCGAGGGCCGCGCACACGAGCGCGATGAGCCACCACCATCGCCGAAGAAGCCCGTCGTATCGCCGGTAGGCGGAGTGTTGCCAACGCGGCGGAAGCTGCTCGCAGGAGAGATACGCATGGCCCAGCTTCCATGCGAGCGCCCGGCGGTCGTCACCGGACCAACGGCGAAGCTTCGCGCCCCAGATGCCGCGCGCGTTGCGGGCTTCGAGGCGCCGCTGCTCCGCCATCGTGGGAGCTTCCGGCCATGGTCCGACGTCCGCTTCCCAGTAGTAATCCGCCGCTCCCCAGAGAAAGACGTTCGTCGCGCGCACGCCGAGCGGGTTGACGTCGATCCCATTTCGGGCGCCCAGAAAGACGACCGCCGCGCATGCCGAGACGGAGACGAGCACGATCCAGACGAGATGAACGCCGCGGCGGCGTCCGGAGGAGGCGACGACGAGGAGCGACAGAACGAGGGCGATTTCCCCCGTGTTCGGGCGCACGAGGGTCGTCAACGCGATCGGAATGCCCAGGAGGAGGAGCGCTCGCGGGTGGACCTCACCGACGATCAGGATGGCGAGGCAGACGAGCAATCCGAATGCGGCCACGGGTTCGCTGAGGACGTAGTCGTTCGCGTCGCGAAGCGGGGTGTAGGCCAGAAAGACGAGCGCGGCGATCAACGCCGGCTTCTGCCGGCCGCTCCTCCACAGCGCGGCGACGACCATGGCGAAACCGCAGGCGAGGAGGATCGCGTTCGTCAGCAGCAGCCGGCGGATCGGGAACGGCTCTCTCGCGCCGAGAACGATCCGGAGATAAGCGAGGTAGCCCGGCTTGAGAAGGTGATCGGAAGCATGCGGGAGGGGGGCCAGGCGCCCGGACGCGATCCACTGACGAAGAATCTGCAGGTCGCGATCGCCGAAACCGCCGCTCACGGGCGCCTGCGAAGCGGAAGCGACCAGCAGCCCCGCGGCGGCCGCGAGCAGAAGGACGGCGATGGCTCCCGGCAACCGGCGGTTGGCCGCGGGAATCGGAGCGGCCGTCACGAGGAAACGGGAGCCGGCGTCGATGGCGCGGCGACCCGCGAGGCGAGGAGGAGCGCGGCGGCAGGCGCGAGCGCTCCCGACGTCCGGAAGAAGCCCTGGAGTTGCCAGACCGGGTCGTAGGCGGAAAGGACGCACGCCCCGAGGTACGCCGAGACCTGGAGCCCGAGAGCGGCGAGGAGGAGATCCTCGCGCGAGCGGCGGCCGGCGAAGAAGACCGCCGCCGAGGCGGCGATGCCCGCAAGGAGCGGAATCGTCAGGCTCCCGGCGAGCGCCGGGAACAGGCGCGCGAAGCGCGCCGCGAGGTCGGCCGCGTGCGCCAGCGGCGCGAACGTGAAGTCGCGATCGGACAGAGGGCCGCGAAGCGCGCGCAGCAGGAGCAAGTGCGCCGCGGCAGCGCCCGCGACGACGGCGGCCGTGGCGCGCCGGGCGCCTCGGTCGGCGGCGGAGCCGGCGAGGAGCAGGAGCGCCGCGAGGATCGCGAAGAGGGTTCCCTCCTGCTTCGTGGCCACGAGGAGAAGCGCGGCGACCGCCGCCCGTCCGGGATTGCGGTCGGCGGCGGCGGCGCAGAGGAGGACGGCGGCAAACGCGAAGGGAACGTCGGCGAGCCCGGCGCCGTAGCCGCGATAGAGGGGGTGAAACCATGCGACGAGGGCGGCGGTCGCGAGGCCGGCGCGGGCACAGCCGCGCCGGCGGCAATATCCGGCGATGACGAGCACCGTCGCGATCTGCCATGCGGCATACAGGAGCCCGAGCGTCTCGTCGTTCCACGAGCCGGCCGCGGCGGAGAACGCCGCCATGGCCAGCGGCACGAAGAGCGGGTACTCGGGATGGGACCACACGGTCGCGGGATCGTGGAAGAGCCGGCCCGGGATCGCGCCCGTGAAATAGATCGTCTTTCCCTTCAGACCCCAGATCGCGAGGAAGTCGGTGCTCCAGAGAGGCTCCGCGACCGCCTGCAGCAGGTAAGCGACGCATCCGGCGAGCGCGATCGCCGCGAAAAGCCGCGCGAGCGCGTCTCGATTCCCGGCGCCCCGCCGGCGCGGAGAGCGGCGAAGAAACGCTCCGATCGACGCGATCGCCAGGAGACCGCCGAGCTTCTTCGGCCCGGGCCGCGCGCCGACGGCGATCAACGCCGCGTACGCTCCGACGAGGAGCAGCATCCCCGCGCCCCAGCTCCATCCGAGAGTCTCTCCGGCGGCGAGCTCGGGGCCGGAGAACCGGACGACGAGGTAGCCCGCGGCGGTCGTGAGCGCGATGACGCCGAGAGCGGCGGCGGCCGTCGCGAGGTTCATCGGCCCGGGCTTTCCGCGCAGCGGTAGCCGAAGTCTCCGCCGGCGTCCCGGGTCACCGGCCGCGGAGCGAGGACGTAGGCCGCCGCGTAGTCGTAGAGCTCGTTGGTGCGCGGCGCGCAGAGCCGGACGGGCTTCCCGGCTGGGGTCGTCCGCGCCAGGCGGTCGAGAAACGCCCCGTACCCCCGGTCGAAGAGAAAATCCGTGCCCTGGATGCGATCGCGGGCGAGGTCGTGCGGGCCGAGCGCCATGCGAATCCTCGCACCGACGTCCCGGAAGTCGAGTGTGGCGAGCTCGGCCGCGAAGAGGGCCGCGATCGAGAGCGCGAGGACTGCGAAACGGCGCCCGCCGCCTCTCACGGCGCCGCTTCCGGCGGCAGCCGCGATCCGCGCATCGAGGGGGTCGAAAGGTCCGGAATCGGCGCTCCCCGATCGAGAAGATCGTAGTCCGCGCGAAGCTGGAGGACGACAGGCCGCAGCTCGGGCGGATAAGCGGCGATCCCCTCCGGCTCGGCCGCCGCGCGAAGGAACGCAAGCCAGCGAACGGCCGAGTAGAGTCCCGCCGGGAGCGGACGCCCGAGATCGGGGAACCGGAGCGCCGGATACAGAACGCCGAGATCTCCGAACTCGGAGCCGCTGACGATCGACACGGGCTCTCCGCGCGCGGCGGCCCGCGCCGCGAGCCGCCCGAGGTCCTGTCCCCAGTCGAGATTGGAATCCGCGAACCAATCTTCGATCGGTCCGATCGCGCGGCCGATGGCCGAGGAATCGGCGATCCAGTGCGGATAGGCCCACGCCGCGCCCGCGAGCGACAGCGCTCCCGCCGCGAGGATTGCCCTCGGAGCGACCCGCCCGAGCGGCGCGGCCCAGAGGCAGAGGAACGGATAGATCGGCAGGAGGTAACGAGCGCCGAGGAGGTAATGCGCCGGGAGCGCCGCCGCGAAATAGAGGAGCGGGACAAGCACGGCGAAGAGGGGGAGGCGGCGCGCGGCGAACACGAGCCCGGCGATTCCGGCGATGAGCGCGATCGATCCGAACTTGAACGCGACGCAGGCGGGGAAGTATCCCGGCGCTCCCGTCGTCGTGATCCGCCCGTGGAAGAAGGCCGGATACGCGCCGCGCCGGAACGCGGGCGACGCCACGAGAGCGGTCCCCAGGCAGTAGCGCGCGAGCCCCGGGCTCGCCGGCGCGATCCGATCGCCGATCGCGAGGACCGCCGACATCCCGGCGGCGTCGAGACGGTTCGTCGTGGCGCCGGTCCGGGCGTTCGCGATCTCGCCGCGGACCTCGGCGGCGGTCGCCCGCCGGGACGCCCATCCGGTGATCGCCGCGAGCGCGATCGCCGCGGCGAGGACGATCCCGAGATGCGACACGAGTCGGGCGCGGGACGGCTTCCGGACAAACGACGCGGCGAGGAGGACCGGGACGAGAAATACCGCCGAATATTTCGCGGCGAGCGCCGCGCCGAGAACGAGCCCGGCGGCGGCGATCCGCCGGCGCGAGAAGCGGTCTCCCGGAGCGTCGAGACAGAACGCGCCGCAGAAGACGAGCGCGGCGACCGGCGCGTCCGTCGTCACGAAATGCGCGTGGGCGCCGAAAAGCGTCGAGGAGGCGAGCATCGCGGCCGCCGCGAGGCCCCCCGCCGCGCCGCCGATCGACGCTCCCCAGACGCCGCACACGACGATCGCCGCGAGCCCGATCGCGATCGGCGGCAGCCGAGCCGCGAAGATCCGGACGCGGGCGGTCTCGGTCGGGCGGACGAGGAGCGCCGGAGCGGAGGCGCGAGGGTCCGTTCCCGGCGCGACCGCCGACGCGCGGGAGCGCCAGGGCCGGGCCGCGGCCGAGGCGAGGACCTTCACGAGCGGCGGGTGCTCGGGATTCGCGGTCGGGTCCCCGAGATCGACGGCGAGCGAGCCGTCGAAGAGATGGATCGGCTCGTCCACGACCGGCGCGTCGTTCCACGCGAGCGAGAGCTGGGCGGCGGCCCAGGCGAGGCAGAGCGCCGCCATCGGCCACAGGAACTGCCTTTTCGGGAAGGCCATGCGGGCGATCTTAGTGCCCCGGCCCGGGAATAACGTGACATTTGTTCGGAGCGCCGCGGGGTAAGCTGAAGGTCGCCGCGGCGTATCGTTGCCATCCCCGCTTTCGCGGGGACCGAGCCGCGGCGGCGCCGCAGATTGCCCGGAGGCCGCCCGAAAGCATTTGAAGTGAGCGCGCAGAGCGCGCTACGGGCGCCGGCGCATTGCGAACGATGGCGGCGTGGCGTCGCGGGCCCGATGCTCCCGGCATCTGCTCCCCCGACGCGTCTTGACCTCGTCCGCAAGCCGCGGGCGCAAATGGCACGCTATTCCCGGCCGGGGCATTTGGTCCGATCGGAAGGAAGGCCGGGCGGCGGCGTCAGCTCGCGACGAGCTTCGCCCGCACGACGAAACGGTCCGGCGCGCTTCCGACGTAGCCGAAGGGATAGCACGTGACGAGCGTGAGCGTCGCGTCGGGGGTCGGATCGAGGACCCAGGAGGCGTCGGGACCGACGACCGACGTCCACTCGACGCGGTAGACGAACTCTCCCGACTCGGTGGTGATCCGGATCTCGTCGTTCGGCCGCACCCGGCCGAGACCGCGGAACTGCCGGTCGCGATGACCGGCGAACGCGGCGTTGCCCTCCTCGGGAGGAACGGGAGTCCCCGGGATGTGGCCCACGGAGAACCGCAGCGTCCGCGCGTCGTCTCCCTCGCGGGCGACGGCCGACAGGCCGATCGTCGCGATCTCGAGACGGCCGATGAGAGCTCCGCGGACGAGAGGAGCGAGCGGCGCGATGGCGGGACGCGACTCCATCGTCTGGCCGGCCGCGGGACGGGGGTTCGGTTTCGGAACGGCGGCGGGATCGGACGATCGCGAGGCGTGCGAGCGGTCGAGGAGGCGGCCGCCGAGAAACCGATCGATTCGGGAAGCGGAGATCACGAAGACGCACCACCCGAGGGCGAGGGAACCGGTGACCCAGAGGACGCGCTCGAGAACGCGCAGGCCTCCGGGGCGAGCGCCCCGGAGGCCGGGATCCGAACGCAGGAAATCAGCCGATCCGGTTGCCAAGGATCTTCAACCCGGCGGCGCCGGCGAGCGACGCGGCCGCGAGAAGGCCGATCAGCGGAAGATCACTGCCGGTCTTCGGCA
Source organism: Thermoanaerobaculia bacterium (assembly GCA_035260525.1). Classification (NCBI taxonomy): domain Bacteria; kingdom Pseudomonadati; phylum Acidobacteriota; class Thermoanaerobaculia; species Thermoanaerobaculia bacterium. The sequence goes on along the minus strand of DATFVB010000096.1, from coordinate 5,933 downwards.
GAGTCGGGAGAGGCTGGTAGGGAATCTCCTTGCGCTCCGGAGTGACGGCGACGACCTCGCTCTCGATGGTCGGCTCCGGTGCCGGAGTCGCGTAGACGGTTTCGTGGGTCTTCTCGGCGAGCGTGATCGCTTCCGCCTTCGGATAGACGAACTCGACGCCGAAATTCTCTCCCGGGTAGATCCACGACTTCATCGCCTGGGGCGCGCCCTCCTGGCGCTGGAAGTACGTGAACTCCGTCTCCTCGGCCGCCGGGACCCGGCGGGTCGGAACCGCGAGCACCGTCGCGATGACCTCGGTTTCGTCCGGGTTCAGGAACTGCACGATCGACCGGATGCGCGCCGTGTCGACCACCTTGATCACGTACGCGCCGGGCTGGAGGACCTTGCCGGGGATCTCCGTCGGCTCGGAGAGCCGGAGCGGGGTCCGCCAGGCGTTGTCGGCCCGAGCCACGGGAACGGCGAGAACGCAGAGGAACGCCAGAGCCAGGGGATAAGCAAGACGTCTCGAGACTTTCATGATGGGCTCCTTTCAAAAGATGTGCGATCCGGCCGGGCTCTCGACGGCTCCTCGGCCGGACGACGGGTGAATCAGTGCGCCTGCGAAGCGAGCGCGTCTTCGCGCGTTTTCTCGATCGTGCCCGCCGGGTGCTCCGGCGGCGCATAGAGCGTGAGCAGCTTGAGCGCCTTCTTCGCCGTGTTCCGGATGTTGTGCAGCGTTCCCGCGGGAACGCAGAGCACCTCTCCGGAGGAGACGCGCAGGGGCCTGTGGTCGATCGTCGCCTCACCGGCGCCTTCGATGAAGAAGAACACCTGGTCGGTCGCCGGGTGCGTCTCCTCTCCGATCTCCTCCCCGGGCGCGAGCTTCATCGCCACGAGCTGGCTGCGTTTACCCGTGTACAGAACGTTCCGGAAGAATTCGTTCTCGGAGGCGACGTTCTGGAAGTTCTTCAGGTAGGTCATCGGTCCTCCTTTCCGGCTCGCGGGCCGGAAGACGTGACGATTGGAATTTACGCGCTGCGCCCGGGTTTCGCCTGATCCAGCGGCATCAATCCGCGTTCGGCGCAAATCGGCTGAAGCGATCGAACGGGAAAGAGCGAGCAACGGCCCCGAACCGATCCGGCCCTCCCCGCGAGAACCGGAGGAGGCGCCCGCCTCGCTCGCGGGCGGAAACGATCTGTGCGATCGTGAGAAGCGTGCCGGGACTCTTCGATCCGCTCGTGATCCGGGAGACGATGTTCCGAAACCGGATCTTCGTCTCGCCGATGTGCCAGTACTCCAGCCGGGACGGGACGCCGAACGACTGGCACCTCGTCCACCTCGGGAGCCGGGCGGTGGGAGGCGCCGGTCTCGTCATGGTCGAGGCGACGGCCGTGTCACCTGCCGGAAGGATCACCCCCGCCGACAGCGGCCTCTGGTCCTCCGGGCAGGCGGCGGCGTTCCGGAGGATCGTCGACTTCCTTCGCGAGAACGGCGCGATCGCCGGGATCCAGCTCGCGCACGCGGGACGGAAGGCCTCGACGCGCCCGCCGTGGGAAGGAGGGGCGCCGCTCTCCGCCTCCGAGGGCGCGTGGGAGACGGTCGCGCCGAGCGCGGTCGCCTTCGGCCGATATCCTCCGCCGCGCGCGCTCACGGGGCCGGAGATCGACCGCATCGTCGGCGACTTCGCGGCGTCGGCGGAGCTCGCGCTCTCGGCGGGGTTCGACGTCCTCGAGCTCCACATGGCGCACGGATACCTGCTGCACGAATTCCTCTCGCCGCTCTCCAATCGTCGCGACGACGCCTGGGGCGGGAGCTTCGAGAACCGGATCCGGTTTCCGCTGCGCGTCGCGGCCGCCGCTCGCGCGGTGTGGCCGCAAGGGCGGCCTCTCTTCGTCCGCATCTCGGCGACCGACTGGGCGGAGGAGGGATGGACGGCCGAGGACTCGGTGCGGTTCGCCCGCGAGCTCGGCCGCGCGGGCGTCGATCTGATCGACTGCTCGTCCGGCGGGATCGTGCCGGGAGTGAAGATCCCCCTGGAGCCGGGCTATCAGGTGCCTCTCGCGGCGCGCGTGCGCCGCGAGACCGGAATCGCGACGGCGGCGGTCGGCCTCATCACCGAGCCCGCCCAGGCTCAGCTGATCGTCGCTTCCGGCGAAGCGGACGCGGTCCTTCTCGCCCGCGCGGAGCTTCGCGATCCGTACTGGCCGCTCCACGCGGCGCGGGCGCTCCGGGTGGACGTTCCCTGGCCCAATCAGTACCTGCGCGCGAAAGATTAGCCGGCGCGGCGATGCATCGAGCCGGAGGGGCGCGAGCCGGCCGCGCCGCCGTCGCCGTACGCCACCGGTACGACTCGGGACGGCGCGGCCGACCCGCAACCCCTCGGGCTCGCGCCTCGACGCGCCTCATGGTCCGGTGAACTGACATCCGGTTGGTCTCGGATCTCGGGGGGTAGCCGGCGCGACGGTTCAGCGCTTGATCCGGTCGCCCAGGTCCTCGACGGCTTCGCCGAGCCTTCGCCGCGCGCGGCCGAGATCGAGTTCGGCCTCGCCTTCCCGGCGCTGACCCTCGCCTTCATCCTCGAGCCGTCGGTCGCCCGTGACGATTCCGGCGGCCTCCTTCACGCGCCCCTTGATTTCTTCCGTTTTTCCGCTGACTTCGTCCCGGTTTCGCATTCGAATCCTCCCGACGGAGGAATGAGCAGGGGGCATGCCACGGCATCGTCGACTCGGCGGCGTCCACGACAGGCGCGGGGCGGGATCCATAATCGCTCTCCGGAGGAGCGCGCCATGCCGATGCCCCAGAAGGTGAACCTCGCCGAGAAGCTCTCTTTCTTTTCCGAACGCTTCCAGCCGCGGATCGTCGGCGAGGTCGGCGACATGCACGTGAAGGTCGTCAAGCTCGAGGGCGAGTTCGTCTGGCACCATCACGAGAACGAGGACGAGATGTTCCTCGTGTTGAAGGGGCGCTTCCGCATCCGCTTCCGCGACGGAGAGCTCTCGCTCGACCCCGGGGAGCTCGTCATCGTCCCGCGGGGCGTCGAGCACTGTCCGTACGCCGACGAGGAAGTCCACGTGATGCTCTTCGAGCCGAAGTCGACGGTCAACACGGGGACGGCAGGAGGTGAGCGGACGTTCGTGCCCACTCCGATCTGAGCGGTCGGGTCGCGGGTCCCGGGTCGCGAGTCACGAGTCGAAAAGTCGGCCGCTCGTTGGAGCGGTCGGCGATCACGAATCGCTGACCGCTGAACTCGCTCGTGTGACCCGAGACGCGCGACCGACTCGCGACTTCTTTTTCTATTTGACTCTCTTCCCGTCCTTGACGACGACGTCGACGTGCTGAAGGAGGCCGATGTTCGAGAGGACGTCGCCGCGCACCGCGACGATGTCGGCGTAGCGGCCCGGCGCGATCGTCCCGAGCTCGTTCTCCTTCCGAAGGAACCGGGCGGGCCAGCGGGTGGCGCCCGCAATCGCCTGCATCGGCGTCATGCCGAGCTTCACCCACATGTCGAGCTCGCGCCACGTCGAATCGGTGTGGAAGTTGCCCGGGATGCCGCTGTCGGTCCCGACGAGGAGCGTCACGCCCGTGTCGCGGAGCTGCTGGAACTTGTGCGCGAGAGTCGGGAGCCGCCGGAACGTCAGCGTGAAGTAGTCGAGGTGGGTGACGCTCTCGAGGGATTTGCGGATGTCGAGCGCCATCTCGGGCGGCATGTCCTTCTGCCACGCCGGGTCGTTCAGGCGTTCCGGGAACGTCCGCGCGGTGTAATCAGCGAGAAAGAGGCCTTCGATGGTCGGGCACCAGTACAGCGTGTTGTTGCGCTTCCGGATCCCGGCGAGGATGTCCTCCGGATATCCCGGTTCGGTCGCGAGGCCGGTGTGCTCGAACGAGTCGATCCCGTACTTCAGCCCCATCCGGATCTCGTCCTCGCGGTGCGCGTGCGCGACGACGGGCTTCCCGCCCGCGTGCGCGGTCTCGACGACCGCCTTCACCTCGTCGTCGGTGAGCTGGTCCTGGTCGATGAGCTTGATCATGTCCACACCCGCGTCGACGAGGCGCTTGACCTTCGCGCGCGCGTCGGCGGCTCCGTTGACGCCCCAGCGGTAAGACTCCTCCCACGGGTTGTAGGCCTTCTTCTGGATGAACGGGCCGGACACGAAGAGTCTCGGCCCCGGGATCTCGCCGCGCGCGATCCGTCCGCGGACGGCGAGGCTGTCTTCGAGGGGCGCGCCGAGATCGCGGGCGAACGTCACGCCGCTCTCGAGGAGCTGCTTTGCGGCGATCGGCATGATCTCGGTCGCGAACCGTCCGGAGTATTTCTTGTCCCAGTATTCGTAGTCGCTGTGCCCGAGGATCATGAGGTGGACGTGCATGTCCGCGAGCCCCGGCATCACGCTCATCCCGCGGGTGTCGATGACGGGCACGCCGGGCGGGACGGGAATCTCGGAGCGGCGGCCGACCGCTCTGATCCGGTTGCCGGCGACGAGAATCACGCCGTCGGAAATCGGCGTTCCCTCGTAGCCGTCGATGATCTGGCCGCCGACGAGCGCCAGCGTGGTCTTCGGGTCGTCGGCCCGGAGGGGGAGCGCGAGAGAGAGCATGCCCGCGAGAAAGAGCGTCGTTCTTCCGATTTTCATGAGAAAAGCTTATCAGCGCCGGGTCCCATGCTCGGCGGCCGGCGCGGGCGGAGGCCGAAAGCGCCCGGCCGTGTCCGGAAATGAAAATGCAGCGGATTCCTGTTATGGTCCCCCATCACCGGTCCGAACGGTCCTCGCCGGATACCGTGGCGGTCGGTCTCAATGTCATGGCACGACCAGGAACGCTGCGGGAAATGAAAAATCGCCGAGGGAAGGCCGCCGCGGTCGTGCTCGTCCTCTCGGTCCTCGGCGGCTGCGCGCGTCGCCCCGCTCCCGTCCGCCGAACCCTCGCGCGGAACTTCGTCCTTCTTTGCTTCGATACGGTCCGCGCCGATTCGTTCGCCCGGCACGATCGGACCGGATCGCCCGACGCTCTTTCATCGTGGTCGCGCCGCGCCGTCGTCTACGACGACGCGCGGGCGGCGGCGCCGTGGACGCTGCCGTCGCTCGCGAGCGTGATGAGCGGTCTCTATCCGGCGCACCACAACGCCGGGAGGTTTCTCGACCCGGTCGCCGATCTCGGTTCCCGGATTCCCTCCCGTCTCCCGAGGCGGATGCCCGTCCTCGGGCAGGCGGCGTCCCGAGCGGGGTTCCAGACGGCCGCGTTCATCTCCAACGGCTGGGTCGACGTCGGAACGGGCGTCGTGAGGGGTTTCCAAACGGTCGCCAACGTCCCTTCGCGCAAGGTCCTCGCGAGGGCGCGCCGGTGGCTGGAGAACGATCGTCGCGCCGGCGCGCCGTTCTTCCTCTACATGCACTGGGTGGACGCGCACGGCAATGCGTCGCCCGATCAAAAGAGACGCGAGGCCGCGGCGCTGTCGGCCGAGGAGCGCCGGGAGCTCCTCGCCGCGGCTCCCGCGGGGAGGTGCGCGGATCCCGCGAGCGGCCCGTGCATCCGGTATCTGTCGTATCACCGGGAAATCGAGATCCAGCGGCACGATGTGGCGCAACTGCTGACGTTCCTCGAGGCGCGCGGTCTCCTCGGCGACACGCTCGTCGTCCTTTTCTCCGACCACGGGGAGGAGTTCGGCGAGCATCGCGCGGAGGAACGGCTTCGCGCAGCCGATCCGCGGGGCATCTACGGCGAAGGCCACGGGCACGCGCTCTACGACGAGGTCCTGCGCGTCCCGCTCCTGATCTGGAGTCCGGGTGAGCGCCCGCGGCACGAAGGATCGCCGGTGAGCCTCGTCGACATCGCCCCGACCGCGCGGCAGCGGCTCGGTCTTCCGGCCCGGCGCACGGACGGGCTCTCCCTGCCGGTGGGCGGCGGACTCCCTCCGGACCGCCGGCTTTTCGCCTCCGGGATCGCGTACGGACCCGAGC
>DATFVB010000095.1 GCA_035260525.1 Thermoanaerobaculia bacterium | reverse complement strand
TGGATCTCCCTGGGCTCGTAGCTCCAGGCATGCTCGCGGAGCTCGATCACGCGCGACGGCGAGCCGAGGCCGGCCATGCTCCGAGCGGTCTGCCGCCGCTGGTTGCCCGATCCGGGGCCCGCGAAGGTGCGGACGTAGGCGGCGAGGTCGTAAGCCTGCCGCGGCGTCATGAGCCCCGCGTAGGAGGGCATCGGCGTGCCGTTCAAGCCCGTCTGGAAGGTCCGGACGATCTCGCGGTCGGTCCAACCGGTCCGGAAGGCCCCCGGGTTCGTGAAGTCGCGGGAGTTGATGCGCCGTCCCTTCGCGTCCTGGAGCGTCAGCGCCGACGGGCCGTCGCCGCGGCCGTCGTCGCCGTGGCACTTCGCGCACTGCATCTGCTGGTAGACGAGCTTGCCGCGCGCGGCGTCGCCCGGCCCGGGCGCCGAGGGGATCGCCGCCATCGTCCGCGACGGGACCGACGTGAAACGCGGCGAGAACGTCTTGACGTAGTCCACGAGCGCCCAGCGGTCGTCGGAGGAGAGGAGATAACCCCACGGCGGCATCCCGGTCCCCGAGGCCCCGCGCGAGATCGTGCGGAAGAGGTCCTCGTCGGTCGGGAGCTCGCCCGCCGACGTCGTCCGGAACTTGAACTCGGCCGTCGTGAAGTCGCGCGGAGGCGGCGTGAGGAACGGCGCGCCGAACCCGTCGCCGGCGCCGTCCTGTCCGTGGCACTGGATGCAGTTGGCGCGGTAGAGCGCGCGGCCGCGCTCGACCGTCGCCGGCGAGAGCGCCGGCCGCTTCGCGATCGGCACGTCCAGGAACGCCGGCGTCATCGACGTGAACGCCCGCTCCGCCTTACGCGCGCATCCGGACGCGGCGAGCGCCGCCGCGAGGACGACGGCCAGGCCCGCCAGGGAAGCTCTCCTCATACATCCTCCGCTCGTGTTCTTCTTCATGCCGCGAGCGTAGGCCCCGGGGCGCCGCGCCCCCATGATCCACGTCATAGGAAAACGGGCTTTTTCCGCCGGTTTTTTCCGCGCTTCTGGATGATTTGCATCATGTCCGTCCCCGGAGGTCGCGCCTACTCTGACGGGGAGAGGGAGGAACCCATGCTTTCACCCGTCGAACTCGAAATCGAGCTCTTCTGCCGGGGGGTCCGAATCGACCCGTCGTGCCATACCGACGAGGACGCGCGGCGGATCGCCCGCACGCGCGCCGGGCTCGGCTCCGGCCTCGAGCTCGTCCTGCCGTCGCCCCGCAAGGACATCTGGATGAACGCGCCGGTCCTCGAGTCGTTCGCGCAGCGATCGCCCTTCCTCCTGCAGCGAGCCGGGACCTACTTCGTCGAGGACGTTCGCTCGGGCGTCCACTACCCGGTCGAGATCCCGGCCGAGCCGGAGTGGTACTCGCGGCGCACGACGACCGGCGTCGAGATGAGCCGCATCGGCGTCCTCCAGGGGAACTACCTCGGCATCTACGTTTCGAACTCGTGCCTGTACTGGGCGTCGAGCCCTTCCCGGGCCTGCAAATTCTGCACGACCGGCAAGAACGTCGGCGTGACCGAGCAGTCGCGCAAGAAGGTGGAGGACGTCGTCGAGGTCGCGCTCGCGGCCCGCGACGAGTCGGGATCGATCTTCACGCACTTCAACACCGGCTATCACTTCGAGGACGTCGACAAGCTCGAGCCGATCCACGGCCTGCGGCAGTGCGAGCCCTTCGTCCGCGCGGTGCGCGAGCGCGTCGGCGGGTTCATCGGCGTGCAGGCGCACCCGGTTCCGAAACGCAAGTTCGGCGAGTACGACGCGCTCATCGACGCCGGCACGGACCATTTCTCCTTCTGCTACGAGTTCGAGGACCCCGAGTGGTTCGCCCGGCTCTGCCCGGGGAAGGCCGAGACCGTCGGCCAGAAGGGTTTCTTCGAGGCGATGGAGTACGCCTCGAAGAAGCTCGGCGCCGGCCGCGCCTCGGGCGAGATCATCGCGGGCGTCGAGCCGATCGCGGCCACCAAACGCGGGATCGACCGGATCGTCGACGCCGGGGCTTTCCCGACCGTCTGCATCTTCCGCCCGACGGTGGACAGCGAGATGGAGAACGTTCCCTCCCCCGATCCGGACGAGATGAAGGAAGTCTTCGCGTATCTCTACGAGGCTTGCCGCCGCTCCGGGATGCCCGTGGGCGTCCTTCCGATCGAGGTCTCGCTCGTCGTGCAGCCGGAGGAGGCGGCCGACCTCGTCGCCCCGTCGCTCGCGACCCGCTTCTACGAGGCGAAGCTCTCCGCGATGCGGGCGCTCGCCCGCCCGTACATCGCCTGGAAACGCAAGCCGCGGGCGGCATAGGCGCCCGCAGAAAGTAAGACCGGCCATGTCTCTGCGATTCGGGCGCTCCGGCGCGACGGCGGCCGCCGCCCTCCTCTTCGCGCTGCTCCTCCCCTCGCGGCCGGCAGCCGCGCACTGCGACACGCTGGACGGACCGGTCGTCGCCGACGCACGCGCGGCGCTCGAATCGGGAGCGGTCACGCCGGTCCTGAAGTGGGTCGCCCCCGGGAGCGAAGCGGAGGTCCGCAAGGCGTTCGATGAAGCTTCGGTCGTGCGGCGCCTCGGCCCGGACGCGAAAGCCCTGGCCGACCGCTCGTTCTTCGACACGGTCGTGCGCCTGCACCGCGCCTCCGAAGGAGAGCCGTTCACCGGCGTCAAGCCCGCCGGAACGGAACTCTCTCCCGCCGTCCGCGCCGCCGACCGTTCGTTCGAGAGCGGGTCGGCGGACGAGCTCGTCCGGCTCGTCGCCGAGCGCAACGCCGCGCTCCTCCGGGAACGGTTCGCCCGCGCCCGGGAAGCACGCCGGCATGCCTCGGAAAGCGTCGCGGCGGGACGGGAGTACGTCCGCGCGTACGTCGAATACGTCCACGCGGCGGAATCCCTCTTCGACGTCGGCGCCGAGCCGGCGGAAAGCGAACATGCGCGCCGCTGAACGCCGGCATCGGAATCCCGGCGCCAGCCGCGGGATTGGAAGGAGGCCGCTATGACCGGTTCGGACTGGGAGATCCTCGGAGTGATCGTCGCGGGGCTGCTGCTGGTCGTCGTGCCGGTGGCCGTCGACGCCTACCGGCGCTTTCGGAAACCGCGCTCGCTCTTCTGCCCCCGCACGGAGGGCCCCGCGGGCGTGCGCGTCGACGCCGTTTCGGCGGCGATCGGCTCCGCGTTCGACCGGCTCCCGATGAAGGTCGCCGCGTGCTCGCTCTGGCCCGAGAATCGCGGATGCGGGCAGGAATGCCTGGCCCGCGTGCGGGCCGAAGAGATCGGCGAGCCGCAGACGGCGCGGTAACTCCCCGAGGGCCGCGGTTCCGAAGGCCGCCTCGCGCGCTCAGCGCGCGGGCTTGCCGATCCGGCGGGACAGGTCACCGTAGGCGTCCTCCATCGTCGCCGCGCCCGAGGCCAGGCGCCGCCAGTGCGCCGCGAAGACGCCGCGGCGCGGAAGGGCCGGGAGCGCGCGGCGCGCGTCCCCTTCCGCCAAGGCCCGCCCCGCCGGAAGCGGCATGGCCGCGAAGGCGCGGGCGTAGAGTCTGGCGGCTTCGCGGAGATCGCCGCGGCGATACGCGAGGAACCCGGAGAGATAGAGCGCCTCGAAGGATCGCGGGTTCGTCGCCGCGACGTTCCGGAACGACGCGGCCGCGTCTCCGATCTTCCCCTCCGCGAGCGAGATTTCGCCCATCCGCAGCACCCATCCCGTCTCCTCGCCGTTGACCTCGCCGGCGGCGCGGTAATGATTCCGCGCGGCCTCGAGATCCGAGCCGGACCCCGCCGCGTCCTCCGCGAGCAGATCGCCGAGCGCTCCGTGCATGCGGGCGCTCCGGGGCGCCTCCGCCGCGAGCCTCTCGAAGGCCTGACGCGCCGCCTCCCGGTCTCCCGTCTCGAGGAGCAGGTTCCCGAGCGCGTACAGGCTGTCCTCGTGCCGCGGGTTCAACGCGAGGGCCTGCCGGTACGCGGCGATCGCTCCCGGCGCGTCTCCCGCGCCCGCGAGCCCCCTCGCGTGCGCGTAGGCATCCCAGAAGGCCACCGGGCTCGTGCTCCCCGCGGCGACCGGCATCGCCTCCGCTCCTCCCTCGACGAGCCGGTACGCGCGGCCGGAGGCGAGGTTCGTGAAGGTCTGCGTCGCGCCGGAGGGCCACCGGACGGAGACGCTTTCGGCCCGAGCCGCGCCGCCGAGGCCGAAGATCGCCTCGGGAGCGTTCTGCGAGAGGTACGAGGAGCCGGCGCCGATCTCCCGGACCTGCCGGCGGCCCCCCGCGGTCACCGTGATGCGCGTGCCGTACGCCGAGCGGTTCGAGCGGGTGCCCTCGCATCGGAACGCGATGCGGCGGTTCGCCGGTCCCCCCTCCGCCTTCAGCAGCAGGAGGTCCCCTCCATGGACGACGACCGCGATCTCCTCCCGCAGGTCGCCGTCGACGTCGGCGACCGCCAGTCCCCGATGGACGCGGGGAACCGTCCAGACCTCGCCCGATGCGGGGGCGACGTCGGCGAACCCCCGGGCGCCGAGATTCCGGAACAGGCGCATCGGCATCGGGACGAGCTTCCGCCGGTCGGACGGCTCCTCGAACGTCGACCCATCGGCGACCGCGAGGTCCGGCAGGCCGTCGCCGTCGACGTCGAGGAACGCCGTTCCCCAGGCGATGTCGTCGGTCGAGACCTCCCCGAGGCCGAACCGCTCCGCCGCGTCCTCGAAATCGAGGCGGCGCGAGGGGCCGGAGAGCAGATGGTTGACGTACAGGGCGTTGGCTTCCGCGATCCAGTGCGTGACGAACATGTCGAGCGCGCCGTCGCCGTCGACGTCCCCGACGGCGATCCCCATCGCGCCGCGGTAGTCCGCCACGTGGGCGTCGTGGCCGCCGTCGGCGAAGAGTCCCGCGCCGGAGTTGACGTAGAGCGCTCCCTCGGAGACGTCGTTGGCGACATAGAGGTCCGGCTTCCCGTCGTCGTCGAAATCGGCGAAGGTCGCCGAGAGGCTGCGCCCCTCCGGGTCGGAGATCCCGGCTTCCGCCGCCATCTCGCGGAACCGTCCCGCCCCTTCGTTGTGGAAATAGAGATTCGCGATGGGCGGGTAGGAGGACGGGTTGATCGTGAAGGGGCTGTCCGCGGCGCCGAATTTCGACATTCGCCGCGCGTCGGCGGGATCGAACCGATAGTCCACGTAGCCGCAGACGTAGAGGTCGAGGCGCCCGTCGCCGTCCGCGTCGCCCCACACGGCGCCCGTCCGGAACCCGGCGAACGCGCCGACGCCCGAGACCCGCGACACGTCCTCGAACGTGCCGTTGCCGCGGTTGTGGAAGAGGCGGACGCCGCCGAAAGACGTGACGGCGAGATCGGGATAGCCGTCGTTGTCGTAGTCCCCCCACGCCGCGCCGAGGTACGTGCCGACGAGACCGCCGAGCCCCGCTTCCTCGGTGACGTCGACGAACGCGCCTCCCATGTTGCGGTAGAGGCGGCAGCCGCCGCCGGCGCGCCGGAGATCGCGAGCGCTCATCGTCAGCGGGCCGGTGGTGTCGGCGACGAAGAGGTCCCACCATCCGTCCCGGTCGTAATCGCCGAACGCGACGCCGGACCCCATGTCCTCCGGCAGCTGCGTCGAGCGCGCGCCCGCCGAGAAGTGCCGGAACGCGAGACCGGACTTGCCCGCCGCGTCGCGCCAGCGGATCCCCCAGTCGACGCCGCCGGCGCGCCGGCCGTTGACGTCGGTGATCCCCTCGACCGGCTCTCCCGGCCGATAGGGCGCCTCTCCTCCGCCGCGCGTCGCGAAGAGTGCGGCCGCCGCGGCGATCAACGCCAGGGCGGCGGCCGTGACCGCCCGCGGGTGGGTGAAGCGGCGAAGCCGCGAACGGCTCATGCGGCCGGGACGATCCGCACGACCGCCCGGGCGCGGGCGAGGTCGGTGATCGGCGCGGAGAGCCCCTTCCCGGGAAAGAGGAAGTCGACGAGGAACTGGTCGAGCTTCCGGTAGTGGAGGGTCGCCTCGATCGAGAGCGTCCCGGCCGGAGGATCCGGGACGACGAGATCGCGGACCGGCGCGGGTCTCCCTCCGGAGGAGGGGCACGGGAACGTGTACTCGGCGACGTCGGAGTACCCCGGGAAGAGACTTCGCCGGTAGCGCACGCCGACCATCTCCCAGAGGTTGTGGCGGTCGATCAGGTTGCCGTACCGGTCGACCGGCTCCGCCTTGAAGAGGAAGGTGCCGGGCGGAATCATCCGCTTCGCGTCGGGGCGGCCGGAAGAGAAGACGACGGTCCCGGAGACGTCTCGCACCTCGATCTCGACCCACGACTGGATGAGGTCGAGCGGACCGGTCGGATAGTCGTGGCCGACCTTGTTCGAGGTGATGATCGCCCGGACCCGGAGCGGTCTCCCCGCGGCCGCGTGGTCGGGCGCGTCGAGCGCGAGCGAGACCGCAGGCCCGTTCGCCCATTTCGAGGCGATTTCCGGAATCGGGTAGGTCCCGTGCAGCCATCGGTCGACGAGGTCGACCTGCGCGCGGCCCCCGGGGAGCTTCAGGAGGGCGGGCATGTACTGGTTGGCGCCGAGGAAACGGTGGCTCCGGTGCTTTCCGTCGTCGGCGGCGCGGTTGTAGTCGGCCGTGTCGCCGGCGGAAGGCTCCGGCCCGCCGAGGAGCGGCATGTGGCACTCGCGGCACTCGATCGTGCGGCGCGGGTCGCCCGGGTGGTTCCACTTGCTCTTGCGCCAGTTGTCGTACTGGTTCTGGAGCTGCACCCATCCGAAGTTGTTGACCTCCTGGTCGACGAACTGCTTGTGGCACGCGGCGCAATATTCCGGCGTCTTGAAGAGCCGCTTCTCGAGCGACGCCACGTGGTGCTCCGGATACGCGCGGATCAGGAAATCGGAGACGAGGCGCGCGGCGCGCGAGGGCGACGTCTCGAAGAGATACCGCTCCGGCGGATGCACGACGTAGTTCGCGTTCCCCTGCACGTCCGCCTTCCCGACCGAGTGGCAGGACAGGCACGAGACCCCCTCGTTCATCCCGGCGTCGCTCGTCAGATCCGCCTTGAAGACGGTCTTCGACCCGGAAAAGAGCGAGATCGGATCGTGGCATCCCCCGCAGTAGCGCGTCGACTCGGGGCCGTTCTGCCGCGCCATCTCCTCCTGGACGCGCTGGAACGCCGGATCGAGCGCGGCCCAGCGGTGCGCCGAGACCGACCACTCACGATAGATCGAGGCGTGGCATCCGGAAGCTCCGCACCCCGCGGACCCCGACAGCGCCTCGGGCAGGAGCGCCCCGTTGTTCTCCGTGCGCGCCAGGCTCGGCGCGAACGGCCGGTTCTTGCCGAACGGCATCCGGTAGTCTTTCGGGAAAGCCCCGGCGCGCCGCGGTCCGCGATGGAGGAGGGCCGCCGGGAACGCGGCGAGCAGGAGCGCGGCCGGGACGAGCACGGCCGCCGCGAGATACCCCTCGCGGAGCCGCGCGGCGCGCGCCGCGAGCTCCGGCGACGCGGCCCGGCGCCGCCACAGCGGCCAGAGGTGGGCGACCGCGAAGACCGCGGCCGCGATCGACGGGATGAGATGGACGTTGCGGATCCACCGGGGCACGCGGTCGGAGAAGAGCGCGAGGCCCCCCACCCAGAGCCCCGAGACCTCCGCCGCGGCGACCGCCGCGAACGCGAGCCACCCGAGCACCTTGGCGGGCGTGAGGGCGTCGCTCCGATAGTCGCGCCAGTGCCGGAACAGGTAGACCGACAGCGGCAAAAACGACAGCACGCCGGCCGCCGAATGGAGGAGAACGGTCCACTCCGCGAGCGCCGAGAACGGGACGAACCGCAGCGGAAGACCCGTCAGGAGGAGATACGCGATCGTCCCTCCGGCGAAGCGCGAGAGCGCGCCTCCCCAGCCGGCGACCCTTTCCTCCGCGGTGCGAGGGGGCATATTCATGAGCTCTCCATCAAGAATTGCCCCCACCGTACGCCGCGGCCGGAGGGCTGTCAAGGCGTGCTATGGTGCCGAAAAATGCGGAACGGACCCCGTTACGACGCCGCCGCCGAGGGGCGCGCGCTCCTCTACTCGCGGACCTGCCAGCACGCTCTCCGCGCGGCGGAGCGGCTGGCCGCCGCGCAGCACGCCAATCCCGGAAGGCTCATGGTCCAGTCGGAGCTCGCGATCGAGGTCGGCATCTCGACGACGTCGCTCGCCCAGATCGTCCAGCCGCTCCGGAAGGCGGGGATCGTCCGGGCGCGCCGCGGCCCCTTCGGGGGCGTCGCCCTCGCGAGGCCGGCCGCGGAGATCCGGGTGCTCGAGGTCGTCCGGGCGATCGACGGATTCGGTCTCGCCGGGCGCTGTCTCCTCGGCTTCTCGGAGTGCACCGACGAGACCCCGTGTCCGGCGCACCCGGTCTGGAAACGGGCGCGGGCGCTCCTCGAGAGGCAGCTCGAACGCCGCTCGCTCGCCGATCTCGCCGTGTCGGTCGCCGGAAAACGCGCGCGAACGCGGCGGCTGGCGCGCGAAGCCGCCGCCGTCACTCCCCGGCGCTGAGCTCGCGGAGCGCCGCCGGGCGCAGGATCAGGAACCCGCTCTTCTCCGTCTCGACGAGGCCGTCCTTCTGCCAGCGGCTCATCACGCGGATCGCCGTCTCGATCGTCGTTCCGATCAAGTCCGCGATGTCCTGCCGGGAGAGGGCGACGGGAATGAAGATCGTGCCGTCGCGTTTCTGCCCCGTCTTCGCCGCGAGCGTCAGGAAGAGGCGCGCCGCGCGGTACTCGACCGAGCCGAGCATGTCCGCGAGATGCCGGTTCAGGTTCATCAGCCGCATGGTGAGCCCCGCGAAGAGCCGCCGCGTGATCTCCGGACGTTTCTCGAGGAGACCGAAGAACTGGTGCTCGGGGATCGAGACGATCCCGCACGCCTCGAGGGCCACGGCGGTCGCCGGGAAGGGCTTGCGCTCGAAGGCGGCGACCGCGCCGACCGGCTCCCCGGGACCGAGGATCTCGAGGATGAGGTCGCGCCCCGGGCCGGCCTTGACGATCTTCACCCTCCCCAGGAAGACGAAATGGATGCGCTCTCCGGGATCTCCCTCGCGGAAGATCGTCTCCCCCTTCTCGTAGCCGCGCATTTCGCACAGGGGCGACAGCGCTTCGCGGTCCTCGGGCCGGAGAGACGCGAGGATCGGGATCGCTTCGAAGGGAATCGGGGGGCGCGGAGGCACGCGCCGATTATAGTTTCGGCCGGCTCCCGGCCGCGGCCCGCGCCGCCACCGCGGAAGGCTTCACCGGCCCGGCCGCCGCGCGCCCGGGCGGCTCGACCAGCAGGTAGAGGTACGCGGCCGTGACCTCCTGCGGCGACAGGTAGTCGAAGACGGGCATCCGGCCGCGGGTGGCCGAGACGTTCGGCTCGATCAAACCTTCGCGGACTTTCCGGACGACCTCCGGGCACGTGCGCTGCTCGACGAAGAACGCCAGCGGAGGCGGGTTCCCGTAGCCGACCCGGTATTCGAAAGCCGTCGTGGGGGTCGCGGCGGCGTCGTGGCAGATGTGACAGGTGCCCTTCACCAGGAGCTCCCCGACGCGGACCACGGGCTCGGAGATGGCCGGCGGCTCCGGCCCCGGCCCCGGGACCCCGGAGAGCTCCTTGACGTAGGCGATGAGACTCTCCGTCTCGTCGCGGCCGAGCTGCGGGAAAGGCGGCATCTTCTCCCCGCCGTTCCGGATGCGGTTCCGGAGCGACGCTTCCGCCTCGGCGGCGTTCCTGGCCAGCATCGCCTCGTCCACGGGGAGGCCGCGTTCCTTCATCTTCTGGCGGAAGAACGCCGCGGAGGTCGCCCGCGCGAGAGCGGTGACGGGAAGGACCTCGGGAGGAGCGCCGCTGCCGTCCTCGCGGTGGCACGACTGGCAGTTGAGCCGGTAGAGGTCCTTCCCCGTCAGACGGAACGGGGCGTTGAGCGACTCCGAAATCGCCGGCCGCTCCGAAGCTTGTGATCCGGCCGCGGGACCCCAGCGGCCGGTCCCGCCGAGAGTGGTGTTGTCCAGGGAAAGACGGAGATGACGCACCCAGCTCTCGCCCGTGACGGGCGACGTTCGGACCAGAGCGTCCGCGGGAGGAACGGGCGCCCGCGTCGCCGACGGCCGCGCCGCGCGCCCCGCTCCCGCGGCGATCGCGGGAAGGAGGAGGGCGGCGAGAACTCCGCCTCTCCGGCCGTCGGGGGCGCGGCGCGGCCTCATTGACTTCAGCGCGAGAGCTCGAAGTCGACCTCGGTCGCCCCGGCGACCTTCGCGGGCTTCTCCTTCGCCTTCATCTTGGGGTGCCAGATCTTGACCGTGTAGGCGCCGTCGGGCACGTTCGCGATCTCGTAGCTCCCGTCGCCGTGCGCCTGCGCGTAATACGGCGTCGGGACCGCGACCACGAAGGCCTCCATCTCCGGGTGGACCTTGCAGAGCAGCGTCGCGGCGCATTCCTTGCCGAAGGTGTGGCTCTTCGTCTGTCCCTTCGGCCACGTGCCGAGGTTGAACTTCCCGGCGCACGCGTCCGGCGTGAACACGTTGTGGAGCACGGCGTCGGAATTCAGGAAGTCGACGGTCGTGCCGACGAGGATCGGAAGGACGCGGGGCACGAACGTCATGTTCAGCTGGTTCATCTTCGCGTGCGCCGCCGGCGCCGGAAACGTCTTTCCCGGGATGGCGGCGACGTAGACGACGGCATCGGCGCAGTCGCGCGCCCCCTTGCAGGCGACCTTGCCGTGGATGTCTCCGGCCGCGAGCGGAAGAGCCGCGGCGGCCGCGATCAGGGTGATCAGGATCCTCTTCATGTTCTCTCCTTCAGTAAGCGAATCGGAGGACCGTCGCGAGCGTGTAGTTCTGCGACTCGCGAAGGTCCCGGTTGTATTCGATCATGGCCTTGATGTTGGCGCGAATCAGGAAGCTCGCGTTGGCGTTCAGGGTCCGGATCGAGGGCGTCAGCGGATCGGCGACCCGGAGGTTCTCGTACCGCAGCGAGAGCTGGAACGGCGGGACGATCACGTAGTCGGCCTGCGCGAACCACGCGTCGTACGTCCGGGTCGTGGTGTTGAGCTCGGACAGCGTGTCGGGATCGCGGAGGTCGAGCTTGTCCGTGCCGTGGAGCGCGACGCCGAAGAGGTTGAGGTCGCCGAAGTAGAGCGACGCGTACGCGCCGATCCTCCCGTAGTGCTCGTCCCGCATCTTGAACGGGTTCCCCTCGTCGTCGGCGACGTCGAAGAAGTCGACCTGCGAGCCGTCGCCGTAGTAGCCGAGAACGCCGACGCGGAGCGACCGCTCCCGCCAGTTCTCCGGGGGGAGCGTGACCCCGGTCGTGTCGCCGTCGAGCCCCATCCCCCCGAACTTGTAGTCGACGCGGGCGTAGACGTCCTTTCGGCTGCTGCTCCCGAACGTGTCGTTCGGGCCGCCGGGCCCGATCGGGCTGCCGTAGCCGATCGTGTAGAAGAGCCGGTGGGCGGCCACACCGTACATCTCGATCGCGCGCATGCGGTCGGGCAGGCTCACGCCGGGCCCCCCCTCGGAGAGCCCGGTCCCGCCGCGGACGCCGATCGGGCTGAACGCGAACAGCGTGTCGACGCCGTTGTCGGTCATCAGCCACATCTCCTGGAAGCCGTCGTAGAGGTCGGGCGCGAACTTGCCGATCTTGAAGTTGACGAGGTGCTCCGGCCCGACGACCGAGTCGAGGTCGAGCCGCGCGTGCTCGAGCTCGGTATCGCTCCCGCCGTCCGGCCGCTCCTCGAAGGTCACCTCGCCGAAAAAGCTGAAGTGCTTGCCGAGCGTGCCGGCCGAGAAGAGGTTCGCCTCCTGCGGGAACTGGAAATCGTTGTGCGTGATCTGCCGCCCTTCGTCGTCGCGGCTCGAGGAGTAGATGTCCGCCATCTTCACGTTGATCGCGACCGGGGCGTACGAGGGGATGTCGCTCGGATAGACCATGGCCGGCCAGATCCGCTCGTACGCTTCGGAACCGAGGGAGACCGGCTTCTGTTTCACCTGCTCTTCCGTCTCGAGCGGCATCCGGTATCCGTTCAGGCGGAAGGCTTCCCCGAAGGGGTTCAACTTCGGAAAGATCGCGTGGCAGGTCTGGCACGACGTCTGGTACTTCCGGGAGAAGACCGGGACTGCGCCGGCCGGGCGCGGGCCGCCGAAGACGAGGAGGATCGCCATTCCCAGGGGTAACGCCGCGAGGGCTCGCCGGTGATGTTTCTCCATTGCACCTCTCCTGTTCTTGATGCTCATGGTCGCCCGGGAAGGCGACGCCGGGAATAGAGCAAATGCATCATACGCGTCATAGGTTCCGGGCGGGCTCCGGCGCGCGGAGCGCACGGCCGTTTCGGGCGGGGCGCCGCCGCCCGGCTCGATCGGAGGGACCGACGATGACGGCGGCCGGATCGATGCTGATCAGGGGCACCGCACGATCGAGGACCGGCCGGGAGAACGGTTTCGTCATGATCCGGGCCGAGGATCTCGCGGGAAGGAGCACGATTGCGGCGGCCGCCTCCCGCAAAAGGACGCGGATACCCCTTGTCCCCGGCCTTCGGGGATGTTAATACCTTGACGAAACGAGTACGCGTTTTCACGGGCCGCCGGCTTGGCGGGAAAGGGTGTGGAAATCGGCGAATGAGCGAGCTACGGGATTTCTGGAAGAGCCTGGTGGGCAAAAAGCAGGTCATGGCCGTCACCGGCGTGATCCTGACCCTCTTCATCATCGGCCACCTCGTCGGGAACCTCCTCGTCTTCGCGGGGCCGGGGCCGTACAACGACTACTCGCACTTCCTCAAGCACGGGATCATCGAGATCCTTTGGATCGTTCGGCTCGTCCTGCTCGTCTCGCTCGTGCTCCACGTGGTCGCCTCCATCCAGGTGTCGCTCGCGAGCCGCCGGGCGCGGCCCATCGGGTACGCCGTCAAGAAGAACATCGAGACGACGTACGCGGCCCGCACGATGATCTGGAGCGGGCCGCTCCTCTTCGTCTACGTCGTCTACCACCTCATGATGTTCACGTTCCTGACGACCGGCCCCGGATACAGCCCGACCGACGTCTACCGTAACGTCGTGCTCTCCTTCCGCGACCCGGCCATCTCCGCCGTCTACGCCGTGGCGATGATCCTGCTCGGCATGCACCTCTACCACGGGGCGTGGAGCATGGTGCAGACGCTCGGCGCGGGCTCGCCGAAATACCATCCTCTCCGCCGCGCCGCGGCGCCGGTCTTCGCCGCCGCGATCACGGCGGGCTACATCCTGATCCCCGCCGCCGTCATGCTCGGCTGGGTTTCCTGAGGTAAACGAAATGGATCTCGACGCACGCGTTCCTTCGGGTCCGATCGAGAAGAAGTGGGACAAGCACCGCTTCGACATGAAGCTCGTCAACCCCGCCAACAAGCGCCGGTACCGCGTCATCATGGTGGGGTCCGGGCTCGCGGGCGCCTCGGGCGCCGCCTCGCTCGCGCAGCTCGGCTACGAGGTCGAGTGCTACTGCTACCAGGACAGCCCCCGCCGCGCCCACTCGATCGCCGCCCAGGGGGGCATCAACGCGTCGAAGAACTACCAGAACGACGGCGACAGCGTCGAGCGCCTCTTCTACGACACGGTGAAGGGGGGCGACTTCCGCTCGCGCGAGGCGAACGTGTATCGGCTCGCGGAGCTCTCGATGGCGATCATCGACCAGTCGGTCGCGCTCGGCGTGCCGTTCGCGCGCGAGTACAGCGGCTATCTCGCCAACCGGTCGTTCGGAGGGGCGCAGGTCTCGCGCACGTTCTACGCGCGCGGCCAGACGGGGCAGCAGCTCCTCCTCGGCGCCTACGCGGCTCTCGAGCTCCAGATCGCCCTCGGGCAGGTGAAGATGTTTCCCCGCCACGAGATGCTCGACCTGGTCGTG
>DATFVB010000094.1 GCA_035260525.1 Thermoanaerobaculia bacterium | reverse complement strand
CGAGGCGCGAGCGAGACGGGATGGGGGTCGGCCCGCGACGTCCCGAGTCGTACCGGTGAGCGTACGGCGACGGCGGCGCGGGCCGGCACCCGCCCGTATTCGCTCGATGGATCGTCGCGCCAGCTCAGCGGCGAGTCGTGCTTCGGGCGGTCTCGATTCGTGGCAACCCGAAGGCGCAACGAGGCGCGAGCGAGACGGGATGGGGGTCGGCCCGCGACGTCCCGAGTCGTACCGGTGAGCGTACGGCGACGGCGGCGCGGGCCGGCACCCGCCCGTATTCGCTCGATGGATCGTCGCGCCAGCTAGCTCAGATCACACCAGACGGACTTGAGCTCCGTATACTCCCGCATCGCCTCTTCCCCGCGCTCCCGCCCGAACCCGCTCTCCTTGTAGCCGCCGAACGGCAGGCCCGGGTCGTACATGTTGTAGGTGTTGATCCACACCGTTCCCGCGCGGATCCCCCGGGCGACGCGAAACGCCTTCTTGATGTCGCGCGTCCAGACGGCCGCGGCAAGGCCGTAGCGGACCCGGTTGCCGAGCTCGATGGCCGCGTCCGGCGAATCGAACGTGAGGGTGGCGAGCACCGGTCCGAAAACCTCCTCCCGCGCGATCGTCATCGAAGGATCGACACGGTCGAAGACGGTCGCCTCGAAAAACGCCCCTTTCCCGCCCACGTCCCGCCGGTGGCCGCCCGCGACGAGCGCCGCGCCTTCGCGCACCGCGCCTTCGACGTACCCCGCGACGGTCTCGCGCTGCCGTTCGGAGACGAGCGCGCCGAGCCGCGTCTTCGGGTTCAGCGGGTCCCCCGGCTCGGTCTTGCGCGCGCGCTCGACGATCCGGTCGAGGAGCGCGTCGTGCGCCGATTCCTCGACGAGAAGGCGGGAGCCCGCCGCGCAGACTTCCCCTTTCCCGTAGAAGATGCCGTTGAACGCGCCGCGCGCGGCGGCGTCGAGGTCGGCGTCGGCGAACACGATGTTCGGCGACTTCCCGCCGAGCTCCATCGAGACGCGCTTGACCGTCCCGGCCGCGGCGCGGAGGATCTTTTTGCCCGTCTCCGTCTCTCCGGTGAACGTGATCTTGTCGATCCCCGCGTGCTCCGCCATCGCGCCGCCGATCCGCTCTCCCGGACCGGGGACCACGTTGAACGCGCCCGGGGGGAGGCCCGCCTCCTCCAGGAGCGCCGCGAACATCAGCGCCGTGAGCGGCGTGAGCGACGCGGGCTTCAGGACCACCGCGTTGCCGCACGCGAGAGCCGGAGCGATCTTCCACATGGCCTGGAGCAGCGGGAAGTTCCACGGCGTGATCGCGCCGACGACCCCGATCGGCTCATGCCAGGTGAAGAGGAACGCGTCGGACCGGGACGGGAGCGTCTTTCCTGCGATCTTGTCCGCCCACCCTCCGAAGTAGGCGAGGGCCTCGGCGGCGGCGGGCATGTCGATCCTGGCCGACTCGAAGATCGGCTTCCCGTTGTCGCGGGTCTCGACGGCGCCGAACGCGTCCGCGCGCGATGCGAGGAGATCCGCGGCGCGAAGCAGCACCTTGCCGCGCTGGCGCGGCGTCATCTCCTTCCAGGGGCCGCTCTCGACGGCGCGCCGCGCCGCCGCGACGGCGCGATCGAGGTCCTCGGGGCCGGCCTCGGCGACCTCGGCGAGGACCTCGCCGGTCGCGGGATTGCTCGTCGTGAACCGCCGCCCGGAGAGCGCGGGCACGAACCGCCCGTCGACGTAGAGATCGGTGGGGAAAGCGATCGCGTCGGTCACGGTTTTTTCGGCGCGGCCCCCGCCTTGCTCCTGTAGAAGGCGACGAGCGCCTGAATGTTCGCCTCGTGATTCTTTTCGAGCTCCGGCGGCAGCTTCTGGATCTTCATGTCCGGTTCCGCGATCCGGGTCGCAATGAAGTCGTCCTTGATCTTCTCGCGGACGAGCGTCTGCGCGACCGTGATCGCGTGCTCGAGATAGTCTCGCGTCGCCAGGATGCCGCTCGGGAGACCGATCGGACCGTACCCCGGAACGAGCGCCTTCGGGTTCAGATTGCCGAGCAGCGTCAACGCCGAGAGCCAGCCGTCCGGGTCGATGCTCTTCGAGAAGAGCGGCGGAAGGAGGACCGATTCCGCGAGATCTCCCGAGAAGAGGACCTTTTCCTTGCCGATCAGGACGGCGAGGTCGCCCGCGCTGTCGGCCGGACCGAGATGCCGGACGATGACGTCCCGGTCGGGACGGGCGAGGACGAGGCGTGTGGTGACTCCGAGGACCGCGGCGGACCCCGGGGCGCCTGCCTTGGCGAGGAGGGCCTGGAATCCGCCCGCGAAATTCTCCTGGCAGACGATCGTCGCGCCGCGCTTTACGAAGACCGCGGCGCCGCCGGCGTGGGGTGCGAAGTCGTTGGTCAGGATCAGGTAGGAGACCTTCTTCTTCCCGGTCGTCGACGCGATGTCGGCGAGCAGCTGCTCCGCGTCGGCGTCCGTGCGGCCGGCGTCGACGGCGACGACCGAATCGCCGAACGTGAACCACCCGGCGTTGGCGCCCCCTTTCGTCATCTCGGCCCAGACGCCCTCGGCGACCTTCCGCGGAGCCCGCAGCGACGCCGCTTGCGACGCGGCTCCGGGGGCGGGCGCCGGTTTCGGGGCGGACGGCGCTTTTTTCCCGGCGGCGGGGAGCGCCGAGGCTGGGGACGCCGCCGCCGCGCATGCGGCGATGACGGCGGCCGCAACGACGATACGGCTCATGCGGAAATTCATTCTTCGATCCTTCCGAGCCGGAGATTTCTCCCGCTCACGTTTTCGGAGTCTACCCGACAACGCCGGGACGCTTCGGTTCATTTCCGGGCGACGACGGCGTCGCGGAACGCGCGGAAGAGCGAATGCGCGACCGGGTCCGCCGCGAGGTTCTCGGGATGCCATTGCACCGCGACGAGCGCCTCGCCTTCGACGGCTTCGATCAGCCCATCGGCCGACTTCGCGATCGTCGAGAGGCCGGCGCCGACGCGCCCGATCGCCTGGTGGTGGCGCGAGTTCACGGGGAATGTTCCCGCCGGCAGGGAAGCACCTCCCGAGGATTCGACGGTGTGCGCGATCGCGTCCTTCGGGCGCTTCACGTCGTGCTCGATCTTCGACGGAGCCTCGGAGGGGATGTCCTGGACGAGCGTTCCCCCGAACGCGACGTTGACGATTTGGATCCCGCGGCAGATGCCGAAGATCGGGGCTCCCCGCCGCCGCGCCGCGGCGACGAGCCCGAGCTCCTGCTCGTCGCGCCGGCGGTTGACCGTCCCGAGCCCGGCGCGGGGCGTCTCGCCGTAGAGGGCCGGCGCGACGTCCTCGCCGCCGCCCAGCAGCAGTCCCTCGAAGCCCACCGGGGGAACGTCCCGGGAATGCAGGACGGCGAGGTCCTCGGACGCGAAACCCGCGCGCGCGAGGGAATCGAGGTAGTCCTTCCCGGCGGTCCCGTCCTCGAGCGTGACGAGAACCTTCATCGGACCGATTCGAAGAGAACGGCCATCCCCATGCCGCCCGAAACGCAGAGGGTCGCGATCCCGCGTCGTGCGCCGCGGCGGTCCATCTCGTGGAGGAGCGTCGTCGCGATCCGCGCGCCCGTCGCGCCGATCGGATGCCCGAGCGCGATCGCACCGCCGTTGACGTTCACGCGCTCGGGGTCGAACCCCAGATCGCGCCCGCAGGCGATGACCTGCGCCGCGAACGCCTCGTTCAACTCGATCAGGTCGACGTCCTCGAGGCGCAGCGCGGTCTTCTCGAGCAGGCGCCGGATCGCCGGCACGGGCCCGATCCCCATGCGCGACGGGTCGACGCCCGCGGAGGTCCACGCCGCGACCCGGGCCAGGGGGCGCAGACCCCGGCTCTCCGCGTACTCGCGCGAGGCGAGCACGAGCGCGGCCCCCCCGTCGGTCACGCCGGACGCGTTGCCGGCGTGCACGGTTCCTCCCTTCGCGAACACGGCGGGGAGGCGCGCGAGCGATTCGAGGGTCGTGCCGGGACGCGGTTGCTCGTCGGCGGAGACCACGACCGTCCCCTTGCGCGTCTCCACGTCGACCGGAACGATCTCGCGCGCCGCCCGGCCGTCGGCGGCGGCGCGGCCCGCGCGCTGCTGCGACGCGACCGCGAACGCGTCCTGCTCGCCGCGGTCGATCCCGTACTCGCGCGCGAGACGCTCGGCCGTGGCCCCCATGAGCTCGCCGCAGAGCGGGCAGAGGAACCCGTCGCGCGTCATCCCGTCGACGACCTCGGCGTCTCCCATCCGGTAGCCGAACCGCGCGCGGGTGAGCAGATAGGGGGTCGCGGACATGCACTCGTGCCCGCCGGCGAGAACGACCTCGTTCTCCCCCACCCCGATCGTCAGCGCGCCGAGCGTGATCGCCTTCAGCGACGACGCGCACGCCTTGTTGACCGTGAACGCCGGAGACGCGTCCGGCACGCCGGCGCGGTGGGCGACCTGGCGGGCGGAGTTCGGGCCGCCCCCCGCCTGGCGCCCGTGCCCGAAGATCGTCTCCGTGACGTCGTCCGGGGAAACGCCGGCGCGCGCGAGCGCTCCCTTCGCCGCCGCGGTCCCGAGGTCGGCCGCCGAGAGCGAGGCGAAGGCGCCGCCGAACTTGCCGATCGGCGTCCGCGCGGCCGAAAGCACCCAGACGTCACGCATCCGGCAAATCCTACACGAGGCCGCCTTGCCGCGCGCGGCGGGCTCTGATATCGTCGCGGTCCGATGTATGGGACCCCATTGAAATCCGGCCGGCGTTCCCCGGGCGCGCGCCGCTCGCCCGCCGCCGGGAAGGTCGCCGGCCGGCCGCCGCGCCGCCCGGCACTCCCTTCGTCCGGCGTACGCCCGGTGCTCGACGGCGTCCGGCGGCTCGTCCAGAGCCTCCGGCTCTCCGCCGAGCAGGCGCGCAAGCGCGCCGGCGTCTCGGGCGCGCAGCTCTTCGTCCTGCAGAAGCTCGCCGAGGCCGACGCCCAGTCGGTCAACGAGCTCGCCGCCCGCACCGCGACCGACCAGAGCTCGGTGTCGGTCGTCGTCCGCCGGCTCGCGGAGTCCGGTCTCGTCGAGCGGCACGACGACGCCCGCGACCACCGCCGGGTGCGTCTGACGCTGACCGCGCGCGGGCGCGCGCTCCTGCGGCGCTCCCCCGCCTCCGCCCAGCAGGAGCTCGTGCGGGCGATCGAGGCGCTCTCGGCCCGCGAGCGGAAGGCGTTCGCTTCCTTCCTGGCCCGCGTCGTGGCGGGGATGGGCGAGATCCCGCCGGCGCTGTTCTTCGAAAAGGAGGAGCCGGCGGCCGCGCGCCGAAAAGCCGATGCCTGATCTGACCTCGTCCCCGGCCGGCACGAAGGGCGGTCTCGCCGTCGCCCCCTCGCTCGAGACGTCCCTCCTTTCCGCGCGCGTGCCTTCTCGGGGGCCGACGATCGACCCGCGCGTCATCACCCTGTCGGCGTGGGCGATCCTGATCGGTCTCGCGGCCGGCCTCGTCGCGCGCGG
>DATFVB010000093.1 GCA_035260525.1 Thermoanaerobaculia bacterium | reverse complement strand
CCGCCGCGTCCGCGGTCATTCCGCCGCCGACGATCAGGTACTTGCATGACCGATTCATCGTCCGCCTCCGACGAGCAGGATAATCGAACGCCGGGTCGCCGGCCTCTCCTGCCGGGGTTCGCGGAGCCGCGCGACGGTCTGCGGAGCCTCGCGGCTCTCGGGAAGGACGGCGAGAGCGTCTAAGGACGCCCTAACCGGGTCCGCGCGTGAACACGATGCGGAAGCCGCCCCCCGTCTCCGTCTCCGTCTCGTGCGAGAACCCGAGCTGCCTCATCACCCCGTACAGCGGCATCGGCTCGAACGGCGCGATGACGACGAGCGATCCCCCTTCGGGCACCGTATCGGCGGCCGCGAGGATCTCGTTCAACGGGTCGCCCCCCGACTGCAGGATCGGGCGAACGTCGAGAATGCGGTCCGGCGCGCTCATCGGACGGGCAGGCTCGATACGAACGTCGGCCGCGACGGACGGAGCTCCGGCTCGGCGGTCCGGAGCGCTGTGGGCGGCGCGGTCTTCGCGCGCATCGTCTTGTAGAGGTTGACCGTGAAGAGCACGAGCGCGAGGACGATCAGGACGCCCATCCACGATCCGGCCTGGTAGAGCCGCGCGTGGAAGGCCGCGGGATACTGGAGGAGCCGCATCGCCACACCCGCGAGGATCAGCGCGTACGTCGCATACGCGAGCTTCGCCGACCAGAGCGACTTTCCGGAGAAGACCGGCAGGATCCGGAAGCTCATCCCGACGATGATCATCGTCACGAAACCGATCGTGAAGACGTGGCGCGCGGCGTCGGCCCACCAGAGGTTCTGCGCGGGAAACACCGTCGTGCGGGCCACGACGATCGCGCCGAGCTCGAGGACGGCCCAGAGCGTCAGGCAGACGAACGCGGCCCGGATCGCGAAGAGCGGGTTCCCGCGCGGAACGAGCGCCGGGAGCTTCGGCCGCGTGAGGAGCTTCGCCCCGACGACGAAGACGATCGCGGCGAGCGCGACGCCGGCCATCCCCGCGTCGCGCAGGAGCGCGGCGGCGGGGTTCGAGAGGCCCGGGATCCACGCCGCGAGGAACGCCGCGACGCCGATCGTCTGGAGGACGAGCGCGGCCCGGGCCGGCCCCGCCGGCGGGGCATTCAGGCCGAGGAAGAGCGCGACGACTCGGTACGCGAAGGCGAAGACCCATCCGAGAAGGAAGCCGTAGAGCGCGACGAAATAGAACGGCTCGACCAGGGAGGCGGGCAGGGCGGTTTCCATGTGCCCCGCGAGCCACACGCTCTGGAGCGCGTTGAAGACGAGCGCCGTGACGAAGAAGCCGGTGCCGAAGCCGAGCAGCGCGAGGAACGGGTCCTTCTTCCCGTACTTGCCGGCGGGAGCGCGGCGCGCGAGGTCGGCGACGAAGACCGCGAAGAGGCATCCCGCCGCGAGCTCGGCGACACCCGAGACGAGCGACGCGCCGCGCCCGACCGGCGCCATGTTGAACGGCTGCCCGAAGTTCCGCAGGAGCACGCCGCCCGCCATCAGCCAGAACGCGAGCTTGGCGAATCGCGGCGGCCCGCCTCCGATGCCGGTGATCCGCGGAAGCGCGTGGAACGCGATCCCCATGAGGAAGAGCGCCGCGAAACCCAGGATCTGCGTGTGCGCGTGGATCTGCCGGTGCGAGAACGGCACGTCGCCTCCCGCGGCGATCCGAAGGAGATTGATCATGCCGGTCGTGGCGCCGAGCGTGAGCGTGAGAACGATCGAGCCGACGATGAACTCCGGCGCGAATCCGCGCGCCGGCGGCTTCTGCGCGGCGGGAAGCGGCGCGGGCGGGCCCCTCCGGGCTTCCCGGCGCGGCTCGCTCGCCGCGGCCGCCCGAACGTCGGCCATCAGCGGGTCGAGCGGGATCCGGTGCACCGTGGCGAACCAGCCGAGCGGCTCGTCCGGCCCTTCCTCGCCGCCGCAGTCGGTCAGCCCGTGCTCCTCGAGGACCGCGGCGGTCGACGGGAACCGGCGGACGAGCTCGCGGATCGACATCGACGGCATGACGAGCTCTCCGGCGGAAGACGCGGAAGCGTGAGCCGGCCGCGGTTTTTCCGAAGCGCTCCGCTTCCTCGACGCGACCGCGTCGATGTCGGTCAGAACCTCCTCGAGCGGGACGCCCTTGGCGCGGCAGGCCTCGTTCAACGGGTGCTGCCCGCCGCAGCAGGTGTCGATCTGGTATGCCGCGAGCACCGGCCGGATCTCCGGCATGGCCTCGAGCAGCTCCTTCACCGGCCGGTTGGGGTCGACGCGGTGGGGCGTTTTCGTGCGAGGAGGCTCGGCCCGGGGGACGACGTGGCCGATCTCGGTCAGGACCTCTTCGAGGGCGACGCCGCGCGCGCGGCAGGCTTCGTTTAACGGATGCTGCCCGCCGCAGCACGTGTCGATGTCGAAGGCCGCGAGCACGG
This sequence comes from Thermoanaerobaculia bacterium, assembly GCA_035260525.1. Lineage (NCBI taxonomy): Bacteria > Pseudomonadati > Acidobacteriota > Thermoanaerobaculia > Thermoanaerobaculia bacterium. The sequence continues at coordinate 16,636 of DATFVB010000093.1, read as the reverse complement.
GCCGGATTTCCGGCATTTGCTCGAGCAGGTCCTTCACCGGAACGTTCGGGTCGATCGTGGCCATTCGGTCCTCCGGACATGAAAGTACCGTGCCGGGACGGCCGCGGATATGACGTTCGTCATCCGAATGGTCCATTTTTCACCGTCATCGCCGGACACCCGCCCGTCCGGGTACCGGTCTGCGCGTCGAAGGCCGGATGCCATACGGGCCCAAATTAAAGAGCGCCGCGAGGCGGCCATCGGCTCCGGGTCGCCACCGCGCCGCCGGACGAGCGCACGGACACGATGCCGATCACCGGCTCCGGAATCCGAGCTTTCGCGCGACGAATCTCTGATCCGCATCGAGCGTCAGGAACGCCAGCTCGTGCGGGTCCGGTGAGAGGTAGAGCGCGCACGCCACGTGCCAGAGATCCGCTCCGCGGAGACGCCGGACCGCAAGAGCCCGGGAAATCTCCGCCGTCATCCGCCGCGGCGGCTCGACGAACGAGATCCGGCGAAGGTGCGCTTCGGCCGCCTCGCCCTCCACGTTCTCGCGGGCGACCGCCGACCGGAACTCCGCTTCCAGCAGGCCGCCGGCGAAAACAGCGCCAAAACGCGCGAGGCGACGGCGCAGCCTCTCGGCGCCGGGGTCTCCGAGCGCGATCGCCACGAGAACGGAGGTGTCGACGTACGAACGATTCAATCGCGCGATTCGAGAAATCGCTTCAAGGCGCCCGGCCTTCGGGCCAGGACGGGAAAGGGCTCTCCCGCCGGCGGGGAAAGAGGAGCGGGCCGGATGGCGCCTTCCGCGGTCAGCCGGTCGATGCGCTTACCCAGGGTTTCCCGCCGCGGCTTCTCCGCAACGGGAACGAGCTCGACGGCGTCCTTCCCGTGGACCGTCAAAACGACCCGAAATCCGGCGCGCGCTTCGCGAACCGCCTGTGACAGTTTCGCCTTCGCCTTGTACACCGGATAGACTCTTTCCTTCATCCTGCAAGCTTAGACCAACCTGACCATTTTGCGCAATGAACGCTCTCCCGGGCCACGGCACGGCGCCGGGCTCGTGACGGCGCTCAAAGGGGCCGGCCGGGCGCCTTCAGCGCCGGAACGGCTCCGGGCTCAGGCCCGGTATCTGCGGCGGCCGCGGACCGCGGACCGGCTCCCAGAAGCGCGTCGAGATCACTTGCCAGCGCCCTCCACGCTTCTGGAAGAACTGCATCTCCCGGACGCGCCGCGGCGGACCGCCCGGCTCGACGGTCGACGACGCCTCCGCGTCCTGCTCGACGGCCGCCAGGTCGGGCGCGAGCAGCCTCACCCTCTCCCCCGTCGGCCGGAACGCCGGCCGTCCTCCGCGCCACAGGTATTGCCCGAGGAACCGCTCGACCCCCGCACGGCCGCGGATCCGCCATCCGGCGGCGTTCTCCCAGTCGGTGTCGTCGGAAAGCGCCGTGGCGTAGTTGCGCGCGTCACCGCGGTTCCAGAACGAGTTCATCGAGTCGACCGCCTGCCGGAGGTCGTGCTCGTCGGGAGACGCGAACCGCCCGCGCCGCCGCGGCTGGGCGCTCGCCGCTGAGCCGAAAAGAAAAAGCAGGACCGCCGGAATCGCCAGTCGTCGCATGCCCGCACCTTCCTCCCGCCCGAATTCGGGCGAACGGAAGGAATACGTGCAACGGTTGTGCCGGGATGGACGGCCGCGGACGCACGCAGATTCTAGCGGTGGCTTCGTTTCGCCACTGGCGCGAAACGTGAGTCACGCGGCCATTGAGGCGACCGCACGCACGCCAGTGCGCACCTCTCCTCCGGACTCCCCGTCGCGAGCGGCTGCCGCGGGTTCGCGAACTCCCGTCGTCAGCGGCAGCGCCGCCGGGTGGCCGTCGACTCCTGGAGCCGCCCGCCGAGCGCCGACCTGTCGCACGAGCCAAAAATGCGCCGGGCGGGCCAGGCCTTCGGCCCCCCTCACCCGGCCGCCTGCAGCGGCCACCCTCTCCCGCCGGGCGAGGGGAAGTCGGCGGCTTCGCTTCGCTCGCGGCTCCATGTGGGCGGCCACACGTCAGGACCCGCGATTCTCCCGCTCGCCTCCTTCGTCCCGCGATCTTCGAGCGCAACAGAAATCAGTCGCGGCGCGTAGCGCCGCTTCCTCCCAGACACCCCGAGCGAGCGTCTGCCCGAGGTTCGCGATTTCCAGCCGCGAGCGGCGGCGGGTGGCGCGGCGCGATTCCCTCTGCGAGCCGATCGCCGCGCACGGGCACCCGTAACCCTGTCCTCAGCACGCGCCGATCGGGCGCAGAGGGGCGCGCCGCGTCAGGACCCGCGACTTCCCCGCTCGCCTCCTTCGTCCCGCGATCCCGCGGCTGCGCGAGCTACGACTCGATTCCGGCGAACAGGTCCGTCGAGATGTAGCGCTCCGACGTCGAGGGGAAAACGCAGACGATCAACCTTCCCTGGTTGTTGGGCTCCTTCGCCAGCTCGACGGCCGCGTGCGCGGCCGCGCCCGAGGAAATTCCGGCGAGGATCCCTTCCTCGCGGGCGAGACGGCGCGCCATGACGAGCGCCTGGTCCGACGAGACGGAAAACGTCCCGTCCACGAAGCGCATGTCGAGGTTCTTCGGGATGAAGCCGGTGCCGATCCCCTGGATCTTGTGCTTCGAGTGCGTGCCGCCCGCGATGACCGGCGATTCGGCGGGCTCGACGGCGATCAGTTTCACCTGGGGCTTCCACGCCTTCCAGACCCGGCCGACGCCCGTCAACGTGCCGCCCGTGCCCACCCCCGCGACGAAGATGTCCATGTCGCCGTCGGTGTCGTTCCAGATCTCCATGGCGGTCGTCCGCTCGTGGATCTCGGGGTTGGCGGGATTCTCGAACTGCTGCGGGATCACGCCGCCGCGATCCTTCGCGATCTCCTCCGCCTTCGCGATCGCCGCGTTGACGCCTCCCGCGGCCGGAGTGAGCACCACCTCGGCGCCGAGGAACTTCAGGACCTTGACGCGCTCCTTCGACATCGAGTCGGGCATCACGAGCACGCACGAGTAGCCGCGCTGCGCCGCGACCATGGCGAGCGCGATGCCGGTGTTGCCGCTCGTCGGCTCGACGATCGTCGACTTCGACGCGTTGCGCGGGTCGAGCTTTCCGGCCCGCTCGAGGGCGGCGACCATCGCGACCCCGATGCGGTCCTTCACGGAGTGCGCCGGATTGAAGAACTCGAGCTTGGCGGCGACCTGGGCGACCGCGCCCTCGGTGACGCGATTGAGACGCACGAGCGGAGTGTTTCCGATCAACCGGGTGACGTCGCTGGCGATTCTCACGAGAGCACCTCTCCCCAATAAAAAGAGCCCGGTGAATCCGGGCTCGCGTTCGCAACGTTCGGCCGCGCCCGGTCGCTACGGGAGTGCGCAACAACAGGAACACGCGCGGAGGGCCGGCACGAGGCAAGCATAGAAAAGATTGCGGTATTGTCAAGGGAGGCGCGCTCCGGCGCGCCGCGAGAAGGAGTCGGTTGGCCAAAAGCACGGCGATGTGGAGGAGCCTCGGGCGGGAGGAACCGATCCGCGCCGACATCTACGGCCCCGACCGTCTCGAAGCGGAGGCCGAGCGCCTCGCGTCCCGCCACAAGAAAGTCTCCCGCCGCTCGCGCCGCCAGCTCCTTCGCCGGCGGCTGGAGGAGAGCGACCGGGAGCTGCGCGCGATCCACGAGTCGATCGTCACGGGCGCGCGGCGGGGCGAGCCGATCTCCCCCGCCGCCGAGTGGCTCCTCGACAACTTCCATCTCGTGCTCGACCAGATCCGCGAGGTCCGCGAGGACTTCCCGCGCAAGTACGAGAAGGAGCTGCCGCAGCTCGCCGAGGGGGAATGGCGCGGCTACCCGCGCGTCTACGCGATCGCGATCGACGTCATCGCGCACACCGACAGCAACCCCGACATGGAGACCCTCCGCCGGTTCCTGACCGCCTACCAGCGCGTCACGCCGCTCTCCATCGGCGAGCTGTGGGCGGTGGCGATCGCCCTCCGGATGGCGCTCATCGAGAACCTGCGCCGGCTCGCCGGACGCATGGAGGTCGCCCGCCGCGACCGCGCCAAGGCGGACGCGCTCTGCGACCGGGTCCTCTCGGCGATCGACGCGGCCGCGCCGGGCGAGCGCGAAAAGACGGCGGAGGCGATCCTGCGAACGCCCGAGCGGCGAGCGATCGTCGTCAACCCGACGTTCGCCGTGCGCGTCATGCAGCGCCTCCGCGACATCGACCCCGCCCTCGCGGCGGCGCAGCGATGGATCGAGGAGGGGCTCGCCGAGCAGGGCCTGACGACCGACGCGGCGGTCCACGCCGAGCACAACCGGCAGACGACCGCCCAGGCGACGATCGCCAACATCATCGCGAGCATGCGGCTCTTCTCGCAGACGGACTGGGCCGGCTTCTTCGAGTCGGTCAGCCTCGTCGAGAAGATCCTCGCCGAAGACCCCGCCGGCGCGCACCGCCGGCAGGACTTCGCCACCCGCGACCGGTACCGGCACGTCATCGAGGCGCTCGGCCGCCGCGACGGCGAGCGCGAGTGCGACGCGGCGCGCCGGGCCGTGGACCTCGCGTCCGCCGGCCGGACCGATCCGGAACGGCACGTCGGCTGGTACCTGGTGGACCGGGGACGCGACGCGCTCGAGCGCGCCGTCGCGTACCGGCCGCCGCCGGCGGAACGAGCCCGGCGCGTCGTTCTCCGGCATCCGACGCCGTTCTACCTCGGAGCCATCGCGGCGGTCGCCGGGCTGCTCGAGGTCGTGGTCGTCCGCTACGCGGCCGCCTCGGGCGGGCGCGCGGGGCTCGTGGCGGCGACGGCGCTCCTCGCGCTCCTGCCGGTCTCCGAGCTCGCTCTCACGCTCGTGAATTTCGCCGCCACGCTCCTCTTCCCCCCGCGGCTGCTGCCGAAGCTCGAATGGAAGGACGGCATCCCTCCGGAGTTCGAGACGCTGGTCGTCGTGCCCGCGTTCCTCGAGGACGCGGACGGAATTCGCGAGCTCCTCACGGGTCTCGAGATCCGGTCGTACGCCAATCCCGATCCCCGCCTGCGCTTCGCGCTCCTGACCGATTTCCCCGACGCGGCCGAAGAGACGATCTCGGGCGAGGAAGCTCTCGTGCCCCTCCTCGCCGAGGGGATCCGGCAGCTCAACGAGAGGGCCGAGACGCGCCCGCCGGAAGGGGGCGACCGATTCTGGCTCTTCCACCGGCGGCGGGTCTGGAACGCCACCGAGCGGAGATGGATGGGATGGGAGAGGAAGCGCGGGAAGCTCACGGAGCTCAACCGCGCTCTCCGCGGGAAGGGGCCGACGACTTTCGACGTCGTCCCGGCCGAGCCGGCGGCACTCGCCCGGATCCGCTTCGTCCTGACGCTCGACGCCGACACGCGGCTCCCCCGCGATTCCGCGCGGGCGCTCGCCGGGACGCTCGCGCATCCGTTGAACCGTCCGCGCCTCGACGCGCGGACCGGCGTCGTGCGCGAGGGACACGCGATCGTCCAGCCGCGCGTGTCCGTGTCTCCCGAGAGCGCGAACGGCTCCGCCTTCGCGCAGATCTCCTCGGGCCACGCCGGCATCGACCCGTACACGACGGCGGTCTCCAACGTCTACCAGGACCTCTTCGACGAGGGGAGCTTCACCGGAAAGGCGATCTACGACGTCGACGCGTTCGAGGCGGCGCTCGCGGGGCGGATCCCGGAGAACGCGCTGCTCTCGCACGACCTCTTCGAGGGAAGCTTCGCGCGGTCGGCGCTCGCGACCGACATCGAGGTCTACGAGGACCACCCCTCCTCCTACGACGTCTACACGCGCCGGCAGCACCGTTGGGTCCGCGGGGACTGGCAGCTCCTGCGCTGGCTCTGGCCGCGCGTCCCGGGGGAGCACGGGCGACGCCGCAACGACCTCTCGCTTCTCTCGCTGTGGAAGATCTTCGACAACCTGAGGAGGAGCCTCGTGCCGCCCGCGCTCCTCCTCTGGCTCGCGGCGGCGTGGCTCGTCCTCCCGGGGTCCCCGTTCGTCTGGTCGGCGCTCGCGGTGCTCACGATCGCTTTTCCGATCGTCTTCCACCTCGCGGAAGGGCTCTCGATCCATCCGCGCGGCGTGCCGTGGACGAGCCACTTCTGGACCGTCTGGGGGGACGCGATGGACAACTGCGCGCGGTTCGCGCTCCGCGTGGCGTTCCTCCCGCACCTGGCGATCCTTTCGCTCGACGCCGCCCTGCGGGCCACGTGGCGGCAGTTCGTCTCGCATCGCGGCCTGCTCGACTGGACGACCGCGGCCGCGTCGGAGCGGACGAGCGCGCGCTCGATTGGCGGCTATTTCCGCCGCATGGGCGCGGGGTGGGTCCTCACCGTGGCGCTCGCCGGCGGTGTGGCGTACTTCGCGCCGGCCAACCTCGTCGCGGCGTCTCCCTTCCTGCTCCTGTGGATCGTCGCGCCGGCGCTCGCCGCGCAGCTCTCGCGCCCGATCCCCGACGCGCGCGCCGAGATTCCCGCCTCCGAGCGCCGCGAGCTTCGCGAGATCGCGCGCCAGACGTGGAGGTACTTCGACCGCTTCTGCGGCGCGGCGGAGAACGGCCTGCCGCCGGACAACTACCAGGAGGACCGCGACCCTCTGATCGCCCACCGGACGTCGCCGACCAACGTGGGGCTGGCGCTCCTCTCGACCCTCGCCGCCCACGACTTCGGCTACGTCGGGACCGGCGATGCGATCGAACGGATCGAGCGGACGCTCGACGGCCTCGAGCGGCTCCCGCGCCTGCGCGGCCACTTCTACAACTGGTACGACACGCTCGCGCTCGCGCCGCTCAACCCGCCGTACATTTCCTCGGTCGACAGCGGCAACCTCGCCGCATGCCTGATCGCGCTCGAGCAGGGCGCGGAGTCGCTCGCGGAAAACGACGCGGACGACGGCGCGTGGCGCGACGGCCTCGGCGACGTCGTGCGCCTCGTCGAGAAGGAATTCGAGAAGGTGCCCCCCTCGGGCGTGCGGACGGAAGCGGTGCCGGTGCACCAGCTCCGCGAGCAGATCCGGAAGCTCTCCGAGGTCGTCGCCGCCGAACGCGACAGGGAGACGTGCCTCGCCGAGCTCGCGCGGCTCGGCGGGGAGATCGCCGACGGGTTCGCGGCGCTCGCGGCGGAGCACCCCGAGATGGAGATCGCGGATCTCCGGGGGTGGCTCGCCGATCTTCTCGCGCAGGTCCAGTCGCACGCGCGCGAGCGGCGAGCGCCGGAAGGGGCGGCGAACCGGCCCCCTTCCGGCCCCCCGCTTGCCGCCGATCCGCCGTCGCCCATGGCGGAGGCCCCGCCCGACGTCGGAAAGACGTCGAAGGACGTCGGAAAGACGTCGAAGGACGCCGGAAAGGCGTCGAAGGATGCCGGCCAGGCGTCGGAGAAGGCCGGCCAGGCGTCGGAGAAGGCCACCCGAAGCGAACGACTCCGCGCGATCGCGCGTCGCGCGGACGCGCTCGTGCGCCAAATGGACTTTCGCTTCCTGTTCGACCCGGACCGGAAGGTCTTCTCGATCGGCTTCAACCCCGGCCTCGGCCGCCTCGACCCCTCGTACTACGACCTCCTCGTGTCCGAGGCGCGGCTGACGAGCTTCCTCGCGATCGTCAAGGGGGACGCGCCGACCGAGCACTGGTTCCGGCTGCAGCGTCCGTTCACGCTCGCGGCGGGGCGGCCGATCCTCCTCTCCTGGTCGGGAAGCATGTTCGAGTACCTGATGCCGCTCCTGCTCCTGCGCTCCTATCCGGGGACGCTCCTCACGTCGACGTGCCGCAACGCCGTCGCGGCGCAGGTGCAGTACGGCCGCGGCCGCGGCGTCCCGTGGGGCGTCTCCGAATCCGCGTACAACGCGCGCGACCTGCACATGAACTACCAGTACGGGCCGTTCGGCGTGCCGGATCTCGGGCTCCGGCGGAGCGCCCCGGACGAGCTCGTCGTCTCCCCCTATTCGACGTTCCTCGCGCTGCTCGCCGATCCCTCGGGCGCCGTCGAGAACCTGCGGCGCCTCGCGGACGAGGGAGCGCGGGGACCGTTCGGCTTCTACGAATCGGTCGACTACACGTCGCGGCGCCTCCCGCCCGACGCCACGCGCGCCGTGATCAAGGCCTACATGGCCCACCACCAGGGGATGACGCTCGTCGCGCTCGACAACTACCTGCACCGCGACGTCATGCGGGAGCGCTTCCACGCGGATCCCGCCGTCCAGGCCACCGAGCTCCTCCTGCAGGAGCGGATTCCGCGCAACACCGCCGCGCTCGCCGGCTCGATCGTCGCTCAGGTCTCGGCCGGCCGGGTCGTCCGCGAGGAGGCGTCGATCCCCGTCCGCCGGTTCGAGTCCCCCGACAGCTCGACGCCCCGCACCCAGATCCTCTCCAACGGCAGCTACTCCGTCCTCATGACGACCGCCGGAGCGGGAGAGAGCCGGCGGGGAAACCTCGCCGTCACGCGCTGGCGCGACGATCCGACGACCGACGCGTGGGGGTCGTGGATCTACCTGCGCGACGTGCGGAGCGGCACGAACTGGTCGGCGGGTTACCAGCCGACCGTCCGCCGGCCGAGGCGTTTCGAGGCGCGCTTCTCGGAGCACAAGGTCGAGCTCTCCCGCTCCGACGAGGGGATCGAGACGACGATGGAGATCATCGTCTCCTCGCAGGACGACGCGGAATACCGCCGCGTGACGCTCGCCAATCCGGCGGGGCGTTCCCGAGACGCCCGGGACGTCGAGGTGACGAGCTACGCCGAGATCGTCCTCGCGCCGCGCGCGGCGGACCTCTCGCACCCCGCCTTCTCGAAGCTCTTCGTCGAAACGGAGTGGGTCGGCAACGCCCTTCTCGCGCGGCGGCGTCCGCGCTCCGGCGAGGAGGCGCCCGTCTGGGCCGTCCACGTGCTCTCCGTCCGGGGGACGACGCTCGGCGCCGTGCAGTACGAGACCGACCGGGCGCGGTTCCTCGGCCGCGGGCGCTCGCCCCGCGCGCCGGCGGTGCTCGTCGAGGACCGCCCGCTCTCGAACACGACGGGGGCGGTGCTCGACCCGATCTTCTCGCTCCGGCAGCGGATCCGCGTCGGCCCGGGTGAGACCGCGCGGCTCCTCTTCTCGACCGGCGTCGCCGACTCGCGCGAGGCGGCGATCGCGCTCGCCGAGAGGTTCCAGGACCCGCGCCTCTTCGACCGCGAGGCCTCGCTCGCCTGGATGCGGTCGCAGGTGCTGCTCCGGCATCTCGACATCACCGCCGACGAGGCGCAGCTCTTCCAGCGGCTCGCGACACGCCTCTTCTACGACGACCCGAGCCTGCGGCCCCCGCCGGAGCTCCTCTCGAAGAACGTCGGGTCGCAGCGCGGACTCTGGGCGCACGGAATCTCCGGAGACCACCCGATCGTCCTCGTGCGGATCGGGAGCCCGGAGGAGACCGAGCTCGCCCGTCAGCTGATCCGCGCCCACGAGTACTGGCGGTTGAAGGGGCTCTCCGTCGATCTCGTGATCGTCAACGACGACCCCTCCGGCTACTTCCAGCCCGTGGCGGAGCAGATCCAGCGGCTGATCGGCGCCTCGCCGTCTCAGGCGCTCGTCGACAAGCCCGGCGGCGTCTTCGTGCGCCGCGGAGACCAGATCTCCGAGGAGGACACGATCCTCCTCCAGACCGCCGCGCGCGCCGTGCTCGTCGGGGAGCGGGGAACGCTCGCGGAGCAGATCGAGCGCGCCCCGTCGCTCGATACGGCGGCCGCCCCGCTCACGCCCGTCACGGCGGCGCCGCCGCCGGCGCCCGCTCCCCCGCCCGAGCCGAGGCGGCTCCTCTTCGCCAACGGGATCGGCGGCTTCTCCCCCGACGGCCGCGAGTACGTCGTCACGCTCGCCGAAGGCCAGTACACGCCGTGCCCCTGGATCAACGTCGTCGCCAACGACCGGTTCGGGTTCCTGGTCAGCGAATCGGGCTCGTCCTGCACCTGGGCCGAGAACAGCCAGGAAAACCGCCTGACCCCGTGGTCGAACGACCCGGTCACCGATCCCGCGGGCGATGTGCTCTATCTCCGCGACGACGACACCGCCGAAGTGTGGTCGCCGACCGCCCTCCCGATCCGCGGCCCCGAGGCGTACGTCTGCCGCCACGGCCAGGGATACAGCGTCTTCGAGCACCGGAAGGGGACGATCGCGGCCGAGCTCCTGACGTTCGTGCCGGAAGAAGATCCGGTGAAGATCTCGCGCCTGAGGCTGACCAACCGCGGCACCTCGGCGCGCCGCCTCTCCGCCGCGCATTACGCGGAATGGGTGCTCGGGGTCGACCGGGGCACAGCACGCTACGTCGTGACCGAGCACGATGAACGAACCGGCGCGATCTTCGCGCGCAACCCGTACGACGCGGACTTCGGCGGGCGGATCGCGTTCGCCGCCCTCCATGCGCCGGGCGCCCGGGGCGCCTTCACCGCGGACCGCCGCGAGTTCCTCGGGAGAAACGGAAACGTCTCGGATCCCGCGGCGCTGCGCCGCACGACGCTCCTCGGCCGCGCGGGCGCGGGCCTCGATCCCTGCTCGGCGCACCTCGCGTCGTTCACGCTCGCGCCGGGAGAGACGCGCGAGATCGTCGTCCTCCTCGGGGAGGCGGCGGATCGCGGCAAGGCGGCGGATCTCGTCGAGCGCTATCGCGATCCGGCGGCGGTCGAGGCCGCGCTCGAGGCCGTGAAACGCTCCTGGGACCGGCTCCTCGGCGGAGTCACGGTCCGCACGCCCGACCCGGCGCTCGACCTCCTCGTCAACCGCTGGCTTCCCTACCAGGCGATCTCCTGCCGGATCCGCGGCCGCACGGCGTTCTACCAGTCGAGCGGGGCTTTCGGCTTCCGCGACCAGCTCCAGGACGCGCTCGGCGTCGTCGCGCTGGCCCCCGGAGAGGCGCGCCGGCTCATCCCCCTCTTCGCGTCGCGCCAGTTCCTCGAGGGGGACGTCCAGCACTGGTGGCACCCCCAGAGCGGACGCGGCGTTCGCACGCGCTGCTCCGACGACTACCTCTGGCTCCCGTTCACCGTCTCCCATTACGTCGAGACGACCGGCGACGACGCGCTCCTGGACGAGAGCGTCCCTTATCTCGAGGCGGCGCCGCTTTCGGCCGACGAGGTCGAGGCGTACCAGGAGCCGAAGGTCTCGGAGATCCGGGAGAGCGTCTACGCCCACTGCCTCCGCGCGCTCGACCGGTCGACGGCCGTCGGCCCCCATCGGCTGCCGCTCATCGGCTCGGGCGACTGGAACGACGGCTTCAACCGCGTCGGGATCGAAGGGAAAGGTGAGAGCGTCTGGCTCGGATGGTTCCTCCACGCGACCCTGATCCGCTTTTCGGCGATCGCGGAGCGCCGCGGCGACGGAGCCCGCGCGGAGCGCTATCGCCTCCGAGCGGCGGCCCTGAAGGCCGCGATCGAGGAGCACGCCTGGGACGGCGACTGGTACCTGCGCGCCTTCTACGACGACGGCACGCCGCTCGGCTCGGCGCGCGACGCCGAATGCCGCATCGACTCGCTCGCCCAGACCTGGGCCGTGCTCTCGGGGGCGGGCGACCGCGTGCGCGTCGAACGCGCGATGGTCGCCGTCCACGAATACCTCGTGCGGCGCCAGGACGGGCTGATCCTCCTCTTCACGCCGCCTTTCAACACGACGCCGAAGGACCCCGGCTACATCAAGGGATATCTCCCGGGAATCCGGGAAAACGGCGGGCAATACACGCATGCGGCGGCCTGGACGATCATGGCGTTCGCGACACTCGGCCAGGGAGATCTCGCCGGAGAGCTCCTCGCGCTCGTCAACCCGATCGCGCCGACGAGCACGCGCGCGGGACTCCACCGCTACAAGGTCGAGCCGTACGTCACGGCGGGGGACGTGTACTCGGTCGAGCCCCTCACGGGGCGCGGAGGGTGGACCTGGTACACCGGCTCGGCGGGATGGCTCTACCGCGCCGCGACCGAATCGGTGCTCGGTCTGAAGATCGAGGGGACCGGGTTCCGCGTCGACCCCTGCATCCCGCGGCGCTGGCCGCGCTTCGAGATCGAGCTTCGCGACCACGACACGCTCTATGCGATCACCGTCGAGAACCCGCACGGAGTCTGCCGCGGCGTGCGCGAGGTCATCCTGGATGGAGCGGCGGTTCCGAACGGCGCCGTGCCGCGCCGGGGCGACGGGAAGCGCCACGACGTCCGGGTCGTTCTGGGCGACTGAGCGGCGCTCCCCGCGGCGTCCAATCCGATAGCATCGGCGAAAACGAAGGAGGGAAACGATGGAAGACCGGGCCCCGAACCACCAGGACGCGGAGATCGTGCTGCGTCTCTTCGACCTGCGCCGCGAGACGAAGCTCCGCGAGGCGCGCGGCTGGATGGGGAGCTTCTATCCCGACTCCGCCAAAGAGCTCTACGACGCGTACATGTCCTCGGACAATTACCTGCGGATGGTCGCCGGCTACTGGGACATTGCGACGTCGCTCGTGAACCTCGGCGTCGTGCACCGAGGGCTTTTCGTCGAGGCCGGCGGCGAGGCGTTCTTCGTCTGGGCGAAGATCGGCGAGTACGTCCCGGGGTTCCGGGACATGACGGGCAACCGCGGGTTCGCCGCCAACGTCGAGCGCTTCGTCCGCGAGACCCCCGGCGGACAGGAGCGCGTCGCCGGGATGCGCGAGTTCCAGAAGAAGATCCGGGAGGAGCGGCAGGCGCGAAAGCCGTGATGGTATCCTCCGGCGCCGTATGAAGACCTTCCGCCTCGCGATCGTCCCCGGAGACGGAATCGGGGTCGACGTCACGCGCGAGGCGGTCAAGGTCCTGGACGCGCTCCCTCCGGGGACCGCGCGCTTCGAGAAGGTCTTCTTCCCGTGGAGCGCCGACCACTACCTCGCGACCGGCGAATCGCTCCCGAAAGGCGCGTTCGACGACCTCTCGGCCCACTACGACGCGATCTTCATGGGGGCGTTCGGCGACCCGCGCGTCCCCGACATGGCGCACGCGCGCGACATCCTGCTCGGCGCCCGGTTCGTGCTCGACCTCTACGTGAACTACCGACCCGTGCGCTGCCTCGCCGAGCGCCTGAACCCGCTGAAAAACGTCCCCGCCTCCGCGATCGACTTCGTGATCTTCCGCGAGAACACCGAGGGCTCCTACGCGGGAAGCGGCGGCAACTTCAAGAAAGGCACTCCGGACGAGGTCGCGCTCCAGGAGGACATCTCGACCCGCAAGGGCGTCGAGCGGATCGTCCGCCACGCGTTCGAGCACGCGAAGGCGCGCGGAAAGACGAAAGTCTGCATGTCGGACAAGTCCAACGCGATGCGCTTCGTCGGCGACCTCTGGCAGCGGACCTTCCACGAGGTCGCCGCCGAGTTTCCCGGGATCACGCCGTCGCACCTCTACGTCGACGCGTTCGTGATGCAGATGGTGAAGGACCCCGGGCAGTTCGAGGTGGTCGTCACGAACAACATGTTCGGCGACATCACGACCGACCTCGGCGCGGCGCTCCAGGGCGGGCTGGGGATGGCCGCGTCGGGCAACATCCACCCGGGCCGGGTTTCGATGTTCGAGCCGGTGCACGGCTCCGCGCCGAAGTACGCCGGCACGGGCCGGGCGAACCCCTTCGGCGCGATCCTGACCGCCGCGCTGATGATCGAGCACCTCGGTCTCGCCGAGCCCGCGCGCGCGGTCGAGAGCGCGGTCGTCGGCTGCCTCGAAGCCCGGGAGTGCACCGCCGACGTCGGCGGGACGCTCACGACCGAGCAGGCCGGCGACGCCGTCGCGAACAGGATCGCGCGCACCTGAGCGCACCCGGGCGAAGTCGAAACTTGCGCTCGAATCCCATCGACGATCGGCAACGGGTGACGCCCAGTCGGAGAAATCGTTTGAGCTCCGATTTCCGGATCGCCGCGATCCGGGATACCCTCCTTGTATCGGAGCCGTTAAACCCCGATCAAAGGAGGAATTGAATGAAAGACCAGAATCCAGGTATGCGGTTCGCCGTGGTCGCTGCGCTCGTCCTGGCCACGACTTCGCTGGCGAATGCCCAGGCCGCCCGAACATGGGTTTCCGGTGTGGGCGACGATGCCAACCCGTGCTCCCGCACGGCCCCCTGCAAGACCTTCGCCGGGGCGATTTCAAAGACCGCCGCCTGCGGCGAGATCAATACTCTCGATCCGGGGGGCTTCGGGGGCGTGATCATCACCAAGTGCATCTCGATCGAAGCCGAGGGAGGGACCGCCGGCGTCGCGGTGAGCGGCACCTACGGCATCATCATCAATGCCGGAGCCGCCGACACCGTCGTGCTGCGCGGCCTCGATTTCGAAGGCCTGGGGACGGGCCTGGCGGGCGTCAAGATCATCAGCGCTGGCGCGGTGCACATCGAAAACTGCCGGATCAACAACTTCGTCGGGAACGGTTCGTACACCGGCGCAGCCGTCGACGCCAGCCCGGGAAGCCCGACCACCAACCTGAAACTCTCGATCAAGGATACTGTTATCCGCGACAATCGGGGCTCCTCGACGTACGCGGTTCTCATCGGTCCGTCCACGGGGACCACCGTCAACGCTGTCCTCGACCATGTCAAGATCGAGGACAACTATGTCGGCCTGCGGGTCGAAGACGGCGGCACGGTGACCGTTCGAGACAGCTCGATCTCGAACAACCTGGGCCGCGGCGTCGTCGCGGCCAGCGTCGCGGATCCAGCCGTCCTCAACCTGGTATCGACGTCGGTTTCCGGAAATTTGTATGGCGTCGTTTCTCGAGGCACGCTGTCTCAGGTGCGGATCAGCCACGCCAGCGTGTTCGACAACGACAACGTCGGCCTGTATGAATTCCTCGGCGGAAAGATCGTATCTTTCGGCAACAACCAGGTTATCGGCAACGGCACCGACGGTGCGCCGACGTCGAAGGTCGCCCAACAGTAGAGCCGCGGGCGGGGTCCTTCCCTTCCCGTGCGAACGCGGGCGGCTCGAAAGGGCCGCCCGCTAGCTTTCCAGCGCCTGCTCGATCGTCACGACGTCGACCAGGCCCCGGCAGCCGAACAGCACCGGGAGGAACTTCTCCGGGGGATGCTTCCGTCTCAGCCTCGCCACGGTCTCGGTCCCCGCGCGGTAAGCCGGCAGGTACATCCGGCCCAGGAGCGGGTGCCTCCCCCACGCCCCGGAGAGCTTGTCGGCCCGCTCCTCGGAGACGAGGAAATCCCGGCGCAGCGCCGCCGCGACCTCGGACTGGGGAGCGCGCTCCTTCCAGGTCATGTAGGAAGACTGGTTCTTCGCGTCGTCCTGCAGCAGGGCGAGGAGAACGCCGATCTGGAGATCCTCGTCCGGCAGCTCGTCGAGGCTCTGCACGCCGTGAGCGATCAGGATCGCGTTGTTCGCGAGGCCTTCGTAGAGGCTCGCCGCGCGCGTGTTCA
This sequence comes from Thermoanaerobaculia bacterium, assembly GCA_035260525.1. Lineage (NCBI taxonomy): Bacteria > Pseudomonadati > Acidobacteriota > Thermoanaerobaculia > Thermoanaerobaculia bacterium. The sequence goes on along the minus strand of DATFVB010000093.1, from coordinate 1,275 downwards.
TCGTCAGGACCGAGGCCTCGAAGCCGACTTCGCCGCGGACGTGGAGATTCTGGAGATAGGCGAACGTCGTGACGTGCCCGGGGACCACCTCGTGGCTGACGAGCTGCTGGAACTCCGGAACGCTGATCGAGAGCGACGCGTTGATCTCGTAGGTGGCGTCGTAGAGGGGCGTGCCGTCCGCCTTTCTCGCGCGGCCGAGATAGTTCATCGACCCGGAGAACCACGCGTTCTCGATCGGAAGGAATTTGATGTTCGCCCGCGGCACCGAGCGCAGCTCGGACGGCAGATACGGCAGGACGCGGGCGACCGTCAGCGCGTCGAGCTCCGAGATGAACGCCGACGCGAGCGCGGGGATCGAACGGCCCGGCACGAGCCGCTCGCGCCGCCAGGCGTCGACGGCCGACAGGAGCCCGTCGTTTCCGCTCGACGGATGGCCGGCCTTCGCGAGGAGATCGGCCACGCGGCGCCGTTTCTCCTCCGGTTTCGACGGCTCCGGCGCCTTTCCCGTCACCGCCGGGACGCAGCGCTCGTAGGGGACCGGCTCGCCGCGGCCCAGGAGCTCCTCGACGAGCTCCCACATCACCTCGAAGCAGCCTCCGAGGCCCTCGAGGTAAGCGCCTCGAAGCCCGCCGAGGCGCCGGCCGCGCGCCGAGACGGAGGAGATCGCCGCCGGCACGTCGACGGCGTCGAGATAGGCGTCGATCGCCGCGGCGTCGATCGTCCGGGACGAGACTCCCCCGGCCTTTCGCACCCGTTCGGCGGCCGGGTGCGTGTAGGCGGCCGGAAGCGGTTCGTCCGAATACCAGGAATCGGCGATGAACCGGCCGGTCCCCGACGGGCACATCACATCGCCGCCCCAGAGCGTGTCGATTCCGAGGATCGCGTCGGCGACGGATCGGTCAAGCGGATCGGACGGAGGAGTCATGGCGCACCTTTCTCGTGGAATTCCACCAGAGATACCCGCAGAGACCGGCGAAAAGAAGCGCCGAAACGCTCTGCGAGACGGCGTCGCGGTCGAAGAACGGCGTCTTGATCAGGTCTTCGCGATACCAGGGGAAGAGCCGCAGGGCGGCGCCGAAAACGCCTCCCAGCGCCCCTCCCGCCATCAGGCCCGAGGCGATCACCACCCCCCGCTCGCGCACGGTCGCGCCCCGGGCGCTCCCGAGCCGCTCCGACTTCTTCGTCACCCAGTGCGCGAGAAAGCCGCCGACGAGCGCCGGAGTGTTCAACTCCAGCGGCAGGTACATTCCGAGCGCGAAGATGAGGGCCGGGACT
>DATFVB010000092.1 GCA_035260525.1 Thermoanaerobaculia bacterium | reverse complement strand
TCCTCGCCGGCGTTCGGGAAGAGGGGCTCACCGTGCCGCTGCCGCTCGACCAGATCTCGCTCTCCCGCGTCGTCTCCGCCGTCTCCCCGGACCTCCTCGGCGTGGCGGAGGGGAACGACCGGGTCGCGCGCGTCCTCCGGCGCTCGTTCCGGAAAGTCGTGGCCGAGCGGGACGTCGTCCTGAACTTCACGCTCAGCGACATCGCCGGGCGGCGATGATCGTCGCCGGCGCGCGCCGGGGAAAGGGCGCCCGCACGGCCCCCCGGAGGCTCCTCGCCGCCGCCGCGACGATGATGCTAGCCTCGGCCTCGATGGCCGAGCCCAACCGCCTCGCTCGCGAATCGAGCCCCTATCTGCTCCAGCACGCGAACAACCCGGTCGACTGGTATCCCTGGGGAGACGAGGCGTTCGCGAAGGCCAGGAAGGAAGGGAAGCCGATCTTCCTCTCCATCGGCTACTCGACCTGCCACTGGTGTCACGTGATGGAGCGCGAGTCGTTCGAGAACGAGGAGATCGCCGAGCTCATGAACCGCGATTTCGTCTCGATCAAGGTCGACCGGGAGGAGCGCCCCGATATCGACAACGTCTATATGACCGCATGCCAGCTCCTGACCCGCTCGGGCGGGTGGCCGCTGACGGCGGTCCTCACCCCCGAGGGCCGGCCGTTCTTCGCCGGGACGTACTTCCCCCCGGGCGATCGATTCGGCCGGCCGGGAATGCGCACGCTCCTGCCGCGCGTCGCGGAGTACTGGAAGAGCCACCGGGCCGAGGCCGAAGCCCAGTCGAAGGAAGTCGAGGCCGCCGTGCGCGCGGCGATCGCGTCGCCGCCGAAGGAGAACGCGGCGCCGCTCGACGCCGCCTTCTCGGCGTCCGTCGAGGAGGACCTCGCGCGCCGATTCGATCCGCTCCACGGCGGATTCGCCGGAGCGCCGAAGTTCCCGCCGCACGGCGCGCTCGAATATCTCTCCGGCCGCGCCGACGGGCGCGCGGCCGCCATGCTCCGCCGCACGCTCGACGGGATGCAGGACGGCGGCGTCTTCGACCAGGTCGGCGGCGGGTTCCACCGCTACTCCGTCGACGCGGAGTGGTTCATTCCTCACTTCGAGAAGATGCTCTACGACAACGCGCAGCTCCTCTCCACGTACGCCGCCGCGTCGCGGCGCTTCGGAGACGCCCGCTACGGCGACACCGCGCGCGCGATCGTCGCCTGGCTCGAACGCGAGATGAAGACGCCGCAGGGCGCGTACGCATCGGCGCTCGACGCCGACTCGGAAGGCGTCGAGGGGAAGTACTACCTCTGGACCGCCGCCGAGATCGATTCCGCCCTCGGACCCGCGGAAGCGCCGCTCTACCGGGAAGCGTTCGGCATCAGGGACCGCGGGAACACTCCCGCCGAATTCGAGGAAGGACGGGGGAAGAACCTCCCGCGCCGCGTCGCGAGCGACGAGACTCTCGCGAAGACGCACGGCGGCGACGCCGTATCGATCCGCCGCCGTCTCGAGGGGGACGACGAGCGGCTCGAATCGATCCGCACGCGCCGGGTGCATCCCTCCCGCGACGACAAGGTGCTCACCTCGTGGAACGCGCTGGCGGTCGCGGCGCTGGCCCGCGCCTCGCGCGACCTCTCCGAGCCGAGGTTTCTGGCGATCGCCCGACGCGTCGCCGATTTCCTCCTCGCGGTCCACGTGTCGGGAGACCGCGTCTTCCACGGGTCGCGCGGAGGGACCGCGAAGATCGGCGGGTTCCTCGACGATTACGCGTTCCTCGCCGACGCGCTTCTCGACCTCTCGGAAATTTCGGGCGACGCGTCGTACGCGGAGCGCGCCCGAGGCATCGCCGGCGAGATGCTCCGCCTCTTCCACGACCCGAAGGGGGGCGGCTTCTTCCAGTCGGCAGCGCCCTCTTCGGGCGAACGCGACCTGCTCGCGCTCGCCAAGGAATACCTCGACCAGGTCGAGCCCTCCCCCAACGCCGTCGCGGTCCGCGTGCTGCGCCGGCTCGACCGGATGCGGCCCTCCCCCGCCTGGCGGGCCGCCGCCGCGGCGACGCTCGCCTCGGCGGCGCCGTATGCGCGCACGTTCCCCACCGCCGCGACGTCCTTCGCGATCCTCGCCGCCGGAATCGAGGCGGGACCCGTGCGGCGGGCGGCCGCCGCGGCACGCGGACCCGTCCGGGTCACGGTCGAACGCCGCGCGGACGAGATCGCCGTGCGCTTTTCCCTCGACGCCGGGTGGCACGTCCAGAGTCATACGCCCGCGCGCCCGGACCTCGTCCCGACGCGCGTCTCCCTGCGCCCCCCGGGCGCGGCCGCGCCCCGGTATCCCGAACCGCGGACCGCCTCCGTGGCGGGCGAGAAGCTCTCGGTCTATTCGGGCGACTTCCTCGTGACGGCGAAGGCCGCCGGGGACGCCCCGGCCGAAGTCGACGTCGAATTCCAGGCATGCGATGATTCGCGCTGCCTCGCGCCGGAGAAGCTCGAGCTCGAGGCGCCGGGCCTTTCGAAGGAGAAACGATGATGCGCCGCGCGATCTCCGTCCTCCTCGTCCTCGGATCGATCTGCGCCGCCGCGGCGGCGCAGGAGCTCTTTCCCGGCGTCGGCAACGTCCATCACCCGATCTCGACTTCGAGTCCCGAGGCGCAGAGGTTCTTCGACCAGGGGCTCGACTTCCTGTACGGGTTCAACCACGACGAGGCCGTCCGCTCGTTCGAGCGGGCCGCGGCGCTCGACGCGAAGGCGGCGATGCCGCTGTGGGGGATCGCGCTCGCGCTCGGGCCCAACATCAACCTCGACGTCGACCCCGAGCACGAGAAGAAGGCGTTCGACGCCGCGCAGAAGGCCGTGGCGCTCGCCGGAAATGCGCCCGAGCGGGAGCGGGCCTACGCGCGCGCCGTCGCGCGCCGCTACTCGTCCGATCCGAAGGCGGACCTTCCGGCTCTCGCGGCCGATTACGCGAAGGCGATGGGGGATCTCTCGCGGAAGTATCCCGACGACCTCGACGCGGCCACGCTCTGGGCCGAGAGCCTGATGGACCTGCGGCCGTGGAAACTCTGGAAGGCCGACGGGACGCCGGAGCCCGGGACGGAACAAATCGTTTCGATCCTGGAATCGGTGCTCGCGCGCGATCCCGCCCACCTCGGCGCGAACCACTATTACATCCACGCCGTCGAGGCCTCGGCCCATCCGGAGCGCGCGCTCTCGAGCGCCGTGCGGCTGGAGACGCTCGCTCCCGCGTCGGGACATCTCGTCCACATGCCCGCGCACATCTTCATGCGGACCGGAAATTACGCCGGCGCGATCGCGGCCAACGAGCGCGCCGCCGCCGCCGATCGCGCCTACATCGCGAAGACCCGCGCCGAAGGGATCTACCCGGCGATGTACTACAACCACAACCTCCAGTTCCTGGCCGCCGCCGCCATGATGCAGGGCAAGCGCGCGGAAGCCGGGAAGACCGCCGACGAGCTCGCCGCCAACGCGGCGCCGATCGCGAAGGAAATGCCGATGGCGGAATTCGTCGTGCCGATGCCGCTCTTCGTCGACCTCCGGTTCGGCGACTGGGACGCGGCGCTCGCCGCTCCCGACCCCGGCCTGCCGCTCGCCGGCGCGATCCGGCGCTTCGCGCGCTCCTGGGCCTGCGCCGAGAAGGGGGACCGCGCCGCGGCCGAGCGGGAAGCCGCCGCGTTCGCGGAGGCGCGCAAAGCCGTCGCGCCCGATGCGATCTGGGGAAACAACGCCGCGTCCGACGTGCTCGCCCTCGCCGCCGCCGCTCTCGAAGCGCGGCGCTCGGAGATCGACCGGCGCGGCGACGCGCTCGCGGCCTGGAAGAAAGCGGTCGCGCTGCAGGACGCTCTCGCCTACGACGAACCGCCGGCGTGGTACTACCCGGTGCGCGAGAGCTGGGGATCGGCGCTGCTGCGCGCGGGAAAGGCCGCCGAGGCCGAAGCGGTCTACCGGGAGGATCTGCGGCGAAACCCGCGAAATCCCTGGTCGCTCGCCGGACTTCGAGCGAGCCTCGAAGCCCAGCACCGCGCCGAAGAGGCCCGGAGCGCCGAGGCGCAGCTCCACGAGGCTGCCGCCGGCGTCGAAACGGCGGTCTTTCGGCCCCGGCCATGACCGGCGAGGGCCGATTCGCCGATTTCGAAGGTTTCTGGCCGTTCTACGTGAGCCAGCATTCCCGCGTCTGGACGCGCCGGCTGCACTTCGCGGGAACGACGGGCGCGATGGCGATCCTGGCGGCGGCCGGGCTCCTGCGGCGGCCCGCTCTCGCGGCCGTCGCTCCGCTCGTCGCGTACGGCCTCGCGTGGTTTGCGCACTTTGCGATCGAGAACAACCGGCCGGCGACGTTCCTCCACCCCTGGTGGTCGCTGCGCGGGGACTTCCGGATGTTCTCGCTGATGCTCCGCCGGCAGATGAATGCCGAGGCGGCGCGGCTCCTTCGCGCTCCGGCGCCGCGGGGACCGGCCTCGCCATCTCTCCCCAGCGAGGCGCGGTGAGCCGCGAGCTCGACGCGCGGCTGATAGAATCCCGCTGAATGAATCTGCCGCAACGGATCGAGGCCTTGCTGCGAGAGCTCGGCACGCGAGCGGAGCGGCCCACCCCGGGATCCGTCCTCCTCCCCGTCGCGCGAGAAGTCGAGCCCTGTCTCGACCGCATCCGTTACAGCGGCGAGCGCTACATGCGCCACCCCGTCTACCTCGGCGCCGACTGGGAAGTCATGCTGATCGCGTGGGAGTCGGGGCAGAAGACGCCGATCCACGACCATCGCGGCGTCATGGGATCGATGCTCGTCCTGTCGGGCGGTCTCGTCGAAGAATGTTTCGAGACGCCCCGGGACCGGCCCGAGCTCCTCGAGCGGTCCGACCGCGCGTCGGGAGACAGCTGCCTGACGAGCCCCACGCTCCTCCACCGTCTCTTCCCACGACGCGGGCGGTCTCTGTCTCTCCACGTCTATCGCCCGCCGCTGCGCGAGATGGGAATCTGGGAGGCGGACGGGATGAAGGAGATCCGGGCCTCCGAATACGATCTGCCCGGCGATACCCTCGCCCGCGCCATCGGCTGACGCGACCGCTGGCCCTAACGTCGAGCGGCGCGGAACGGACCCCGGGCCCTGGCGGGGTGCGCGGGCTCTCCCAGGATCTTCGACCGCGACGGCGCTTTCCGCCGCAGCCCGAACTGCTCGACCGCGTGCTTCTCGATGTGCCGGATCGCCTCGTCGATCGAGTCGGTGAGGAGGATCAGGTGGAGGTCCTCCCGGGCGATCGTCGCCTCGTCGACCATCTTCTCGAGCATCTCCTTCATCGGATCCCAAAAGGCACGCTCCATGACGACGACGGGGAAAGACAGGATCTTCTTCGTCTGGATCAGCGTGAGCGCTTCGAAGAGCTCGTCGAGCGTCCCGAGCCCTCCCGGCATCACGACGAACGCGTACGAGTACTTCACCATCATCACCTTCCGCATGTAGAAGTGATGGAAGGTGATCCAGCGGTCGAGATACGGGTTGGGCTTCTGCTCCTTCGGGAGCTCGATGTTGCACCCGACGGACGGCCCGCCGGCGTCGCGCGCGCCGCGGTTGGCCGCCTCCATGATCCCGGGCCCCCCTCCCGTCATCACCGTGAAGCCGAGCTTCGCGAGACGGCGGCCCATCTCGCGGGCGACGCCGTAATAGGGGTGGTCCTCCTTGAACCGCGCGGAGCCGAAGACGCACACGCACGGTCCGACGAAATGAAGCGCCCGGAAGCCCCGGATGAACTCTCCGAGGATCTGCAGCACCGATCGGAGCTCCGCGAGCCGCGATCGCGGACCGGCGAGCAACCCTTCCGGGCGGGGCGTCTCGGGCTTCGCGAACCGGTCGATCCGGTCGGAGGGGCGGTCCATCGAGATCGATCATAAGGGAAGGGCCGGCGGGGACTCCTTTTCGCGCAACGACGCCGGAAAGACGCGTTGTGGTAGAAAGCCGGAATCGTGAATTCCGAAGCTTCCCCCGCGATCCGCTGCCGCGACCTGCGCAAGGCGTTCGGCGCCGTTCGGGCGGTCGACGGGATCGACCTCGAGATCCCGCGCGGCGAATGCTTCGGGCTGCTCGGACCCAACGGCGCCGGGAAGACGACGACGATCGAGATCCTCGAGGGGCTGACGCCGCGCGATTCCGGCGAGGTCGAAATCCTGGGGCTGCGCTGGGATTCCGACGCGCGCGCGATCCGGCGGCGGATCGGCGTGTCGCTCCAGGAGTCGCGCACGACCGAGAAGCTCACGGTCTTCGAGACGCTCCGGCTCTTTCGGTCCTTCTACGACGACGGGATCGACCCGGAGGAGGCGATGCGATTCCTCTCGCTCGAGGAGAAGCGCAACACGTGGGTCATGAAGCTTTCCGGCGGTCAGCGACAGCGGCTCGCCGTCGCCTGCGCGCTCGTCGGCGACCCGGAGGTGCTCTTCCTCGACGAGCCGACGACCGGTCTCGATCCCCAGAGCCGCCTCCAGCTCTGGGATCGCGTGCAGGACCTTCGCGAGCGGGGAAAGACGATCCTCCTCACGACGCACTACATGGAGGAGGCCGAGCGCCTCTGCGAGCGCGTCGCGATCATGGATCACGGCCGGATCATCGCGGAGGGCACCCCCGCCGAGCTGATCGGGCGTCTGCATGCATCGAACATCCTCGAGTTCTCGAGCGAGCCGGTGATCGAGGAGCTCGACGTCCACGCGATCGCGGGCGCGCGCGAGACCCGGGTCCGCGACTCGCGTTGGCTCGTCTCGGTCGACTCGCTGGTCACCGCGATCCCGTCGCTCTTCCCGATCCTCGAGCGGAGCAACGCGCGCCTCGTCACGCTCTCGACTCACCGCGCGACGCTGGAGGACGTGTTCGTCACGCTGACCGGGAGGGAGCTGCGCGATGAGTAGACCTCACCCCCCCGCCCCCTCTCCAGTTGGAGAGGGGGAGAAGAGACCTCCCCCCCCCGCCCCCTCTC